>JAILNG010000016.1 GCA_024691875.1 Lachnospiraceae bacterium
GATCCTCTATCTGGATGAACCCACCCTGGGGCTGGATGTTCTCGCAAGAAGAGAACTGTGGAAGATCATTAAAGAACTCAAGAAGCATATGACCATCGTGCTTACCACCCATTACATGGAAGAAGCGGAAATGCTGGCGGATCGTATTGCGATCATGATTGATGGCTCTATCGTTACCACGGGCACTCTTTCGGAGCTTGAAAGCACAACCGGTCAAAGGGGGCTTGAAAATGTGTTTGTTTATGTTGCTGAAAACGGAGGTTTAAGATGAACAGGACCATTTGCTTTGCAAAAAGAAATTTTACGGAAATGTCAAGAGACATATTGAGCTACATTTTCTGCGTAGCCTTCCCTCTTGCAATGCTTGTAATAATGACACTCGTAAACGAAAGCATTCCGAAGGAAGCCGGTATGACGATATTCAGAATAGACAACCTCTCAGGAGGCGTCGCTGTCTTCGGTCAGACCTTTGTGATGCTTTTTACCGCACTTTCGGTTTCAAAGGATCGTTCGGGATCGTTTCTCATTCGCCTTTTCGCATCACCCATGAAAAGCTCGGATTTCACAAACGGCTACATCCTTCCCATGCTCTTTATATCAGTGATCCAGGCCTGCATGATCATGATTGCGTCACTCATCATCTCATTTATCACAGGCTTTGATCTTAACCTGCTCGGGCTGCTCGCAGGTCTTTGTGTGCTGATCCCCTCCGCAGTCTTTTTCACATCCATCGGACTGATCTTCGGTACATTGTTCAATCAAAACGCCGCACCCGGTCTTTGTTCGATCATCATCTCCCTGGGCTCGTTTATCGGTGGGATCTGGTTTGATGCGGAAGGCACAGGCGGGATCCTCCTTAAAATTGCCAAATGCCTTCCCTTCTTTTATTGCACCAAGCTGGTAAGATGCGCCGTGAGCCTTGATTTCGGAAAAGATTTCCTTTTGTCTTTTGCGGTCGTTCTTTCCTGTGCCGTATTCTTTGCACTCCTGTCTTCCGTTCTCTTTAAGACAAAAATGAAAGCCGATCTGCAATGATATTAAGTATCCTTTTTTCTTTGCATTCCGGCTGAAATGTAATATTATATTCTTATCGAAAATACAATATGACACTGTCCGGCAGGCATATGCCCGGCAGAATGCCATGATCGGAGGCAGAATGCTGATAAAAGCAGTAACTGATGAAAAATACAGGCAAACAGAGCTCCATGTGTGCAAAGACAAGCGTGATGAAGAGGTAGTGCGGATCATTGCAGATCTTCATGCGATCTTTGACTCCTCTTTGACCGGAACCGACGAGCGTGGGAACAAGGTAAAGCTTGCGCCTCGCGAGCTTTTTGCGATCTACGCCGAAGGACAAAAGGTTTACTGCCTCGGCCAAAAAGAAAAGTATTCCCTGTCCTGCAAGCTCTACGAACTTGAAAAACAGCTGGACACAGCGGGCTTTGTAAGGATCTCCCGATCCGAACTCATAAACATGAAGTATCTTAAAGGGTTGGATCTAAGCTTCACGGGCACGATAAAGCTCACAATGACCAATGGCTATGAAACCTACACATCGCGCAGAAACGTAACAAAGATAAAGGAGATGCTGGTAAAATGAAAGAAATCTTAAAACGCATATCGGTCAGCTTTTGCATATCTTCTTTTGCCGGCCTGATCGTAAATCTGATCATAGATGCACTCGTAAATGCTGCGGGCAATCCGGGATTCATCTCGATCTCCCCTGCCTTTAGGGACCTGTTCCCCACCCCTGTTCTTGCGGCTTACATTAACATCCTGCTTTATGGCGTGATCGGTGCAACCTTTGCGGGCATGACTTTTATTTTCGATGTCCGCCGCCTGGGTTACATTATCCAGTGGTGCATATACTTTCTCATCACCTTTGCGCTGTGCATTTTTATCACTGTCTTCCTGTGGGAACTTCACAAAGTGCCTCAGGCCATGGTCTGCACACTTTCCGGATACGCCGTGACCTACATCATCATCGGTGTTGTGGAATACAGACAGCTGAAAACGGACATCTCGGAGATCAACCAAAGTCTGAGTGGGGTGTAAGATATTTCCCTATTTAATAACACTTGCCTGTTTTTTGGCATCTCACTGCTTAATAAATGCAAAAAAAGCCCGCATAAAATGCGGGCTGAATTTTTTTCGTATTGATCCTTTAAGATTAAACTCTCTTAAGATACTCACCTGTTCTGGTGTCGATCTGGATCTTCTCTCCTCTTTCAACAAAGAGAGGAACATAAACAAGTGCGCCTGTCTCAACTGTTGCGGGCTTGGAAGCACCTGTAGCTGTGTCACCCTTGAAGCCGGGCTCTGTCTCTGTGATCTCGAGCTCAACGAAAAGAGGGGGCTCAACAGAGAAGATCTGTCCGTTGTAGGAAAGCATCTTAACCATCTCGTTCTCTTTAACGAACTTCATGGAATCGCCAACCTGATCCTCTGTAAGAGAGATCTGATCGTAAGTTTCTGTGTTCATATAGTTGTAAAGGTCGCCATCCTTGTAAAGGTACTGCATATCAAGTCTGTCGATACGTGCAGCGGGGAACTTTTCTGTAGGACGGAATGTCTTTTCTACGACACCGCCTGAAATAACGTTCTTAAGCTTTGTTCTAACGAAAGCTGCTCCCTTACCGGGCTTTACGTGCTGGAATTCGATTACCTGTACAACCTGTCCTTCGATCTCAAGTGTAATACCGTTTCTGAAATCACCTGCTGAAATCATAAAATCCTCCTAATGATTTTAAATAACAAATTTTTCAATTCCCACGGAAGAAATTATTTTTCCGCAGACCTTGCGATATTTTAGCCTATTTTTTGAATTTTTGCAACTATTTTTTTTCTGTTGCCTTTTATCTATTTTCCCAATCTCTCCCTGTGCCTCTTTGCAGCGGGTATCAAAGGTAAAATTGTTAAAAGTACCAGTACCGCTCCCGCAAGGAAAAGCGTGTGTGTGGGAAGGTAGGCTGTAAATCCGTTTTCGTCCACATACTCTCCGCTCCTCTTAATGATGGGATTTGCAAGAAGAGGTGCAATAATCATGGGGATAAGTACAAAGAACAGAATACGTATGCCTTCGAACCGTCCTCTCGCATCTTCGGGATAAAGCTGTTTACTCCATACCGTAATGCTCTGTAAAAACAAAACATAGCCTGCTCCCAAAAGGATCACGCCTATCAGAAGCACCGGATTAAAAATGCTGTTTACATTGATGTTTCCGGGCCTTACAAACAAGCCCAGAATACCGACTCCGAGGCTGTTCAGGATAACCGATACAAAAGAAACAACAGGCTCTTTTTTATTGTTTAAGAGCTTGGTGACGGGAATCGTGCAAAGCATGGCCAGTGTCAGCCCTATTCCTTCCGTGTAGCCCATCATATCCGCGGTAAATCCGAGATAGTAGATCATGTAATTTCCGATGTGGGCAAAATACATGTTAAAAGCAATGAAATAAACCGCAAGTGCCAGGTTTACCCACGCGAGTTCCTTAAGTTCGATATACTTTTTAAAATTGAAGATGCTGAAGAACTGCTGTCCGAAGCTTCCCTTTTTCGAAGGCTTGAGACCTTCTGCATCATGCATGGCAAAAAGTGAATAGATTCCGAAAAGTATGATGGCTCCGCCCATAACAAGGAATAAACGCATATAGTTATCGTTTTCTCCCACAAGCATGCCGCCCACTACGGTTCCCAAAATCGTACCGATGATAGGCTGTGTGGCAATGGCAGCTCCCAGCTGTCCTCTGTTGGAATCGTTCATGTTGTCGTTGATCCAGGCATTAAATCCGATATCGTTTCCCATTGATCCGAAAAAGCTCATTATAGCATCTGCTGAGATGACCGCAATGCCCGCAGTCATCATAATGTTCGCCCCCTGACCGACACTGCCTGAAGTAATGAATTCAGTGAGTCCGAAAGCAATTGTGAAAACGCCCCAAAGGATGTAGCCCAGAGAGATCAGGATCTTTCTTTTCCCAATACGGTCGGAAACACAGCCGAAAATGAAAGTTGAAATGGTTGTTGCCGTAGCGGAAACTCCGACCATGATTGAAATAATGGTGGGATCTTTAGCGATCTTTGCATAGACAAAGGTGTTAAACCACTGATTTTCCATGTTCCAGCAGATCTGTCCCGCAATGCCGAGTCCCCAGATAAGCAGCCAAAATCCAAAAGAATTCCTCTTTTTCATAATGCCATCTCCTCTTAAATCTTTACTTTTTCTTTTTCTTGTCGAAAACTATCACCGCTGTCAAAACACCGTTAGAGATTATAGCAAAACTCTTAATTTTTGTCATCTTCCGAAGAAAAAAAGAAGGACCCTTTTCAGGTCCTTCAATATTTTTATTTCTTGAAACTGTCTTTCAATGCCACAGACCGGTTGAACACAAGCTTTCCGTCTTTTGAATCCTTGTAATCAAGCGCAAAATAGCCGAGTCGCAGGAACTGGAAAGAAGGCTCGTTCTCTCCGCTCTTGGAAGGCTTAACATCCGCAAGGCTCTTTTCTCCCTTACATCCCGTAAGTACTTCAAGAGACTTGGGATTAAGGCACTCAAAGTAATCTTCCGCAGCATCGGGATCTTCACGGTTAAAGAGATAATCGTAAAGGCGTGCTTCAAAATCAACACAATTGGAAGCATCTACCCAGTGAAGTGTAGCCCCCTTCACCTTTCTTCCGTCGGCGGGATCTCCTCCGCGGCTCTCGGGATCGTAGGTTGCGTAGATCTCTACCACATTTCCGTTCTCATCCTTCTTGCAGCCTGTGCACTGAACAAGGTAAGCCCCCTTAAGTCTGCACTCGGGTCCGTTGGGGAAAAGTCTCTTGTACTTGGGAATGGGCTCTTCCATGAAATCTTCGGCTTCAACATAAAGCTCACGCGAGAAAGTAACCTTTCTTGTTCCGCCGTTCTCATCGTTGGGATTGTTCTCAACATCCAGTTCTTCCTGCTGTCCCTCGGGATAGTTGGTGAGAATGAGTTTAACAGGACGGATGACAGCCATCTTTCTGGGTGCATTCATGTTGAGATCATCTCTTAAGCAGGACTCAAGGAATGAATAATCAACTGTCGAAACAACCTTTGAAACACCGATCTTTGTGCAGAAATCGCGGATGGAAGCGGAGGTGTAACCTCTTCTTCTCAAGCCGCAGAGCGTGGGCATTCTGGGATCATCCCATCCTGTAACTATATGCTCTTCTACCATTTTGCGTAATTTTCTTTTCGAAAGTACGGTATAGTTGATGCCGAGTCTTGCAAACTCGATCTGACGGGGCTTTGAAGGCACGGAAACATTGTTCACAACCCAGTCGTACAGAGGTCTGTGATCCTCATACTCAAGAGAGCAAAGGGAATGAGTGATGCCTTCAAGCGCATCCTGAATGGGATGAGCAAAATCATACATAGGGAAGATGCACCATTTGTTGCCCTGTCTGTGATGATTGATGTATCTGATACGGTAAATGACCGGATCTCTCATGTTGAAGTTGCCCGAAGCAAGATCGATCTTTGCACGAAGGGTGTACTTTCCCTCTTCGAATTCACCGTTCTTCATTCTCTCAAAAAGATCCAGATTTTCCTCGATAGGTCTGTCTCTGTAAGGACTCTTGGCGGGAGTCTGAGTGTCACCGCGGAACTTGGAGAACTCCTCGGCACTGAGCTCACAAACGTAAGCAAGTCCCTTCTTGATGAGCTCTACAGCAAATTCGTAGTCCTTTTCAAAATAATCCGAACCATAGTAGAATCTGTCACCCCAATCAAAGCCGAGCCAGTGAATGTCTTCTTTGATAGCGTCGACAAATTCGCTGTCTTCCTTTGCGGGATTTGTGTCATCCATACGGAGATTTGTAATTCCGCCGAATTTCTCTGCTGTTCCGAAATCTATGCAAAGAGCTTTGCAATGACCGATGTGCAGGTAGCCGTTGGGTTCGGGAGGAAAACGTGTGTGAACTCTCTGTCCCGCGAACCTTCCGTTATCGGCGATGTCCTCTTCCACGAACTGCTCGATAAAATTTTTACCTGTCATTTCATTTTCCATACTGTTTGTCCTCACAATATTAATTTAAGCCAAAAGGCTCTGTAAACTTATCTTTCATCGTATTACAGCTCGATGAAGTCTTTTCTTGAATGAGCGAAATCTTCGCATCCGTCTTCGGTCAATACAAGCATATCCTCAATGCGCACGCCGCCGAAGTCGGGAATGTATATGCCCGGTTCTACGGTAATGATGGTGCCTGCTTCGATGATCCTCTCCTCGGAAACGGAGAATCTGGGATCTTCATGGATCTCGAGACCTACGGAATGTCCGAGACCGTGACCGAAGTACTCGCCGTAACCCGCATTAGCAATAATGTCACGGGCGATCTTATCATACTCCTTGCCCTTCATACCGGGCTTAAGATTATCAATAACCGTAGTCTGAGCCTTAAGAACAAGATCGTAGATCTCACGCTGCTTTGCATTTGCCTTGCCTACGCAGACTGTTCTGGTCATATCCGAGCA
>JAILNG010000033.1 GCA_024691875.1 Lachnospiraceae bacterium
CTTTTGAGCCTTTGGCTTAGCGGTTCCTGCAGTTTTGGCTACGGGAAGAACAAGAGGTTTGTTCTTCTTTTTGTCCTGTTTGTCCTGTCTGATCCTGATGTTAACAACCTTGTGGATGTTATCGGGACCAAGCTTTTCGTCAACATCGAATACATCCTTGTGAGCTTTCACAAAGGAAGAGAAACTGGAGTATTTGTAGTTTCTTACATCGAAGCCAGGAACGCTTTTCCTGATGGAATCGCCCACGTTGGCAAGATTTTCCCACTCATCTTCAAGGAAGGAGGATATCTTTTCAACAATTGCAGACTCGGAAGGGATCTCGATCTTCTTCGATTCCACGGGTATTTCCGAAGAGGCATCATCCACGGAGATGACCGGAATGTCAACCTCCTTGGTCTTCACGGCGCCCGCCTTAAAGAGAACGTCAAGAAGCTTGAATTCGTTGCAGGCCTGAGCGAGAGATTCGGGTGTCTTGGATTCACCCATTCCGATGATGGTCTTTCCGGATTCCTTGATCCTGTAAACCAGCTTTGTAAAATCGGAATCGCTGGTCACCAGGAAAAAGACATCAACGATCTTCCTGTAAAGGATGTCCATTGCGTCGATCGTGAGCGCCTGATCGGCTATGCTTTTATTGTTGGCATAGGAGAGCTGGAGCTCCGGTGTAATGCCGTACTTCGGCATGATGGACATCCACTGCCTTACGGTCGGAGAATTTATCGATCCGTACAGCTTGAACAGGGTGATATCACCGTATTTATCGGCCTCTTCCTTGATCAAAGAGGCATATTTTTGAGAGATGTTGTCGCCATCGATCAGTATGGCAATTTTCTTTTCATCCATTGGCAAACTCTTACTTTGAAATTACTTTTGTGATGTGAGGCTGAGCACCGTTGTACCAGTAAAGGAAGCCCTCGATGTCGATGCTGTCGCCTGCTTTAAGTGCTTCTACAGCCTTGTAGGTTTCTGAATCCTTGTTGCAAAGATAAGACTCAACGACCATGGTGTATTCAGCATCGTTCAGCTTAACCTTGAGGTAGAGGTCGTCGCCCTGTGTTCCGGAGCCGTCCCATTTGTAAGTTGCGGGAGCGGAAACGGTAAGACCCTTAACTGTAATGAAACGGTTGATCTTTTCGTTTAAAGCGTCCGTACCGTATATGTCTGTAACATTGTCAGCGAGAGCGATAAATGTCTGCTTGGTGTCTACGATCTCGAGTTCACCGTCCATGACCTCGACTTCGCCTGACCATTCTCCCTTGTATCCGTTAACTCGGATCATGGTACCGGGCTTCAGCTGATCGTAAACTTCCTTTGAGCACTTGCATTCATAAAGGAAATATCCGCCGTTGGCATCCTGAGTGTAAACGGATGCAACACCTACTTTGTTATTTTCCCACCAAGACTGAGCTGCCTGGAAGAAGGTGTAAACGGTTACTTCCCGGTCGTTTTCGAGTGCGGCAAATGTTGCATAATCCGTAGCATCAGCAGGAATGTCGAAAGCAAGGCTGCTCTTGGCAACCTTTGTGATGTGGGGCTGAGCACCGTTGTACCAGTAAAGGAAACCTTCGATGTCGATGAAGTCGCCTGTTTTCAGTGCTTCAACAGCCTTGTAGGTCTCGGAATCCTTGTTGCAGAGATAGGATTCAACGACCATGGTGTACTGTGTGCCGTTAAGATTAACCTTGAGATAGAGGTCGTCGCCCTGTGTTCCGGAACCGTCCCATTTGTAGGTTGCGGGAGAAACAACGGTAAGTCCCTTAACGGTGATCAGCTGATTGATCTTTTCGTTTAAAGCTTCAGTGCCGTATATGTCTGTAACATCGGTAGGCTTTGCAATATAGGTTTTGCTTGATTTTGCGATCTCAAGCTCGCAATCGTTGATCTCAACCTCGCCTGCCCATTCTGCCTTATATCCTTTAACAAGGAGTCTGACGCCGGGCTTCAACTGATCGTATACTTCCTTGGAACATTTGGTTTCATAAAGGAAGTAACCGCCGTTTTCATCCTGAGCATAGATTGTTGCAAGACCCTGTCCGTCCTTTTCCCACCAGGACTGAGCTGCCTGGAAATAAGGAGCAACGACTACTTCACTATCCAAAGCAGCTGCTGCATAAGTTGCATAATCCATTACTCCGTCCAATTCCTCATCCTCTGTTTGAGGAGCGGGAGTTGCAGTGGGAGTGGGAGTATGTGTTGTCGCAGCCTGCGTGGGAGCAGCGGTAGGCTTTGTCTCATCGTTTGTCTTGTCGCCGCAAGCAGCAAGCGAAAGAACGAGTGTGGTTACGAGGAGAAGTGATAAAAATTTCTTCATTATATTTTCCCTCCAAAAAAGTTTGTCATATAAAGACATTTTGGTTGCGCACATTATACTTCAAGGGCTGTATAATGGCAAGGCTAAAATAAATAGTATTAGTTTTAATTATCAGTTTTTTTGTTCTTTATGTATTGTCTTATGAAAACGCATGCGATAAGGATCCATGCGACTCCGAGAGATGTAAGCAGCACGACGGAAGTCTTCGGAAGAGGACCGAGATCCGTGGGCGCCGCGCCGTTCATGGACTTCATCTGATCAAGTCTGTACAACGCATTGATGTCTGCATACAGCGCCTCCGTAAATTCACTGTCAAAGGTTTTGCCGCG
>JAILNG010000036.1 GCA_024691875.1 Lachnospiraceae bacterium
GCGGGAGGGCGGTACGTGTTCCATGCACTTGAAGCTTTCCCGGAGGATGTGGATGTTGTCATTCCCGTGGGAAGCAGCGAGATCCCCGAAGATCGGTTACTGGAAGAGTTTGACAATGCGGGAAAGCATTTGTTTTTCGCAATGGGTAAAAGAGATGAGATCAATGATTTCAATACGGAAGTGGTGCCCCGTTTGCCGAAACTTAAGAGTCTGAAGAATTGCTTTATCTTCACGCCCGAGTGGGTGCGAAACGGCGATAAAGGCATAGCTTCCATAAACGGTGGGATAGAGATGGGGCAGCACTGCCTTATGAACGGAATTCAGGCGAATCTGATGTTTGATGACGGAACGCCCATGGATGAAAGGCTGCCGCGAGGGTTGACCGGCTGGATCGCGGAGATTATCAGTGAACAGTAAGAGTGCGGAGGTACTGCAACTCGCAATCCGCTTCGCTGCTTGCTCGTTTGAGGGGGGGGAGTGTTTCTTAATCGTTTCTATTCAAGTTACAGCTTGCCCTCCTCACTCGAAGAGTGCGGAGGTGCTGCTTTGCAGAATAAGAAAAATAGCAGCCCTTCTTGAAAACAAGTTTTCAGAAAGGCTGTTATTTTCTTATATGCAAGCTGTAATAGAACTATCAGAGGGCGGAGATTATCAGAGAACAGTAAGAGTGAAAAATTCCATTAAAAAAAATAATAAGCGTGAAGTTGTAGAAACCAATAAAAAGTGTTAATATTCCTTATTGTTCTTGGACAGCGTTCAAACGGCGCAAGAACAAGAGCTTATGATCAAATGAATGAACAGCTCATTGAACGGAGGAAACATGACGCAGGAAAAGATTCTGGTCCTCGATTTCGGAGGACAATACAATCAGCTTGTTGCAAGGCGTGTGCGAGAATGCAATGTTTATTGCGAGATTGCATCCTACAAGACCCCGATCGAAAAGATCAAGGAAATGAAGCTTAAGGGAATAATTCTTACAGGTGGCCCCAACAGCTGCTACGAAGAAGGTGCACCGACCTATTCGAAAGAACTTTTTGAACTCGGCATTCCTGTTCTCGGACTGTGCTACGGAGCTCAGCTTATGAGCCATGTACTCGGCGGTAAGGTTGAGAGAGCAGCCAACAGAGAGTACGGAAAGACCAAGGTTTACGTGGATGATGCAACATACAAGAACGGACTTTTTGAAGGCGTTCCGGCGGAAACAGTGGTTTGGATGAGCCATTTCGATTATATATCTAAGATTGCGCCGGGATTTAAGATCCTTGCGCACACAGACAATTGCCCTGTGGCAGCAGCAGGAAATTCCGAAAAGGGACTATATGCAATACAGTTCCATCCCTAGGTGCTTCACACGGAAAAGGGTAAGGAGATCCTTTTCAATTTCGTAAGAAAGATCTGTGGATGCAATGGCGATTGGAGAATGGATTCCTTTGTCGAGACAACCATAAAGGAGATCCGTGAAAAGGTGGGAAACGGACGTGTGCTTCTTGCTTTGTCCGGCGGTGTTGATTCTTCCGTTGCGGCGGGACTTCTTTCACGCGCTATCGGAAAACAGCTTACCTGCGTTTTTGTTGATCACGGTTTACTCAGAAAAAACGAGGGCGATGAGGTTGAGTCTGTATTCGGACCGAATGGACAGTTCGATCTGAATTTCATAAGAGTAAATGCGCAGGAGCGCTACTACTCGAAGCTTGCAGGTGTTGAAGAACCTGAAAGAAAGAGAAAGATCATCGGCGAAGAATTTATCCGTGTTTTCGAAGAAGAAGCTAAGAAGATCGGAGCGGTTGATTTCCTGGCACAGGGAACGATCTATCCCGACGTTGTCGAATCAGGACTCGGCGGCGAATCAGCTGTGATCAAATCCCATCACAATGTGGGAGGACTTCCTGATTATGTCGATTTTAAAGAGATCCTTGAACCTCTTCGCAATCTTTTTAAGGATGAAGTACGTAAAGCGGGACTTGAGCTCGGACTTCCCGAGAAGCTTGTATTCCGCCAGCCCTTCCCCGGACCGGGACTTGGAATCCGTATCATCGGAGAAGTAACCGCTGATAAGGTTCGTATCGTTCAGGACGCGGATTTCATCTATCGCGATGAGATCGCCAAGGCAGGTCTTAAGAAATTGCCGGATCAGTACTTTGCGGCACTTACTAACATGCGTTCCGTCGGCGTTATGGGTGATGAAAGAACCTATGATTACGCTGTGGCTCTTCGCGCCGTAAATACAATTGATTTTATGACGGCAGAAGCGGCGGAGATACCCTTTGAAGTGCTTCAGAAGGTTATGAGCCGTATCATAAACGAAGTTCGCGGAGTAAACCGCGTATTCTACGACCTGACGAGCAAACCGCCCGGCACGATAGAGATGGAGTGACCTGAGTTGTGACGGAGAAAAAGAATTCTTCTGTGGTGCACTATTTTTTCTCGTCACTATGACAATATCAAAAAAACAACACAAACGACCTTCGGGTAGGAAAAGAACGGAAAGTTCGGACCCGCTCCTGGGTCGTTTTTTTGTTTTTCCAAAACCGTCAAGACTCCTCGAAAAAACAGTGCCCCACAGCCTTGAAATGCAGTGTTTAGGCTCGTTCTCGGGAGTAGATGCTGCCAAGAGGTGCGTGTGAGTTCTTTTGCTGTGGAGGAAAGAGCTGGGTGCAAGAGACGCTGAGTGAGCAGTCCAATTGTGATCGGGCCACGACTGCGTCATGCCCCTCCAATCAGGCGAAAGAATTTCGCAACACGGCAAAAAAGAGATTCTCCACGACATGAGTGACGACAAATTGTTGTTTTTTCTAAGGAATAAATTCTATTATTTCGATGCCCACCGCCTCAAAAATGGCGGGGGCATCGAAAATTTCAAATTTCAAAATCCCGATGCCCTGAATAGCATATTCCTCTGGCCTATGGCATCGGAAATTCCAAAAATCAAAATCCCGATGCCCTAAAGGCTTGATTTCAGTGACA
>JAILNG010000071.1 GCA_024691875.1 Lachnospiraceae bacterium
CGGTTACCAAAAAAAATTTTTTGGGTAACCGAAATGCCATGGAAAAGTCTGTGTTTTTCTGTTTAAATAATTAAAAATAGAATTTTGAAAGGGGTTATTATGAAAAAGCTCAGAAAATCAATCTGTCTTTTGTTATCGGCACTTTTATTATTCTCACTCTTTCCCAAGCAGCCTTTAAGGATCGAGCTTCCTCCGCCGCCCACGACCAGTGACGACATCCCTATTTACACTCGTCCTTAATAACACAGACTTACACCGTTTTTTTCAAGGTAAGTTTCAAAATCACGTGCTATCCTCGGCACATTGTACAAGCATGCAGAATAATAGGTGCTTAATGCCAGTTTTATAACGGCATCCTTGTCCCCACGCTGATAAGCAGAAGAACAATATTTGTTAACAGCGTGGGGTATAAGGTTTCCTCCGCCGTATTTCAACAACAGTTCCAGTACCTCTCGGCTTAATTCAGGATCATCCTGTACGATCTTCAGGTAATTTTCACCCAAAAAAGTATAATCCAAACTTCTGTGGCGCAAATGTACGGCGCTGTTTTTTATTTTATCCAGTGCATTTCGATACAGTCGGTTCGCACTTTCCTTTTTCCCCATATCCTTCAGGCAAAGACAAAGAATGTTGATCTTAATGCAATCGTTTCTGAACGGTATTCTCTTTAATTCCAATGTATCCGGGTCCACCGCATCTTCGGAAAGCTTTTTCAATCTGGTCAATATTTCATCCTTAGGAGCAAAATTAAGTCCGTAGTTCGTGATCAGCAGGGAGCTCTGAAGATTATTGTCTTTTTCGAAGGTTTCTTTTCCGATCATTGTTCTGATCTTCTTCAGTATCCTATATCCTTTTTCAAAATCCCCGCGACTGATCTCCATATCCGCTTCATGGCTTAAATCGATGATCTCATAGGAATCCGCAAGCACCATCGGATCCACCCTTCGTCGATTGACTCCGAGTTTGTTCATGAGTTTACCGAAATTCGATCTGTTAACGCTTCCTTTTCCGCTCTCCATTAATGAAATGGGCTTGGAGGATTCAAATATGCCATCCGCCAGTTCTTCCTGAGTCATGCCTTGAGATATCCTGGTATCCTTAAACATCTCATAATCCAGAGAAATGTTTCGGTAAGAGGAGTTTTCCAGAAACCTGTCTATCGGTCTTTCGTCTCTTATAACCGTCTTTCTCAGATAAGACAGTGACTTGTAGCACTCGGTCAGAAAGTTCTTTTCCGTTCCGTTGCTTTTTTTGGAATATGCATCATCGATCACCTTCAGCAAAGGCTCAACAAAGTTCCAAAAGCCCCTTTTCGTCAGACGTTTCAAAGCTTTGTTTGCGACAGAGACAGCCCCGGAGGGTTTTCCCTGTTCCAAAAGCCTTGAGGCATAGAGCCAGCTGCATTTTGCATACAAAAGTGCGGTATCGTCTTCATCGGACGATCGCTTGAGAATGAAAGTCATATATTGACTGATGCGGTTTTCCCAGTCTGAGTCCGCCTTTCCTTCAAGAAATCTGACCTTTTCGACAGCCAGAAGATTCTCAAGTTCAACAACGGAAACATATTCCGTTCCCGTCTTTATCGGATTAAAGCGGGGAGTGAGTTCATGGATTGCTTTTTCAAGCCATTCCCGCGCCTTTTCGAGGTCTTTTTTAATGTAAAACTCGGCCATGGCTTTTAATCTGAACACCAGCATATTTCTTACCGGGGTTCCCCGCTCAAGCCCGTCGATCCGTTTCATCGCTTCCTCATATTTTCCCTCAAACAGTTCCTTTTCTATCTCTTCAACATTCAGAAGTTCCTCATATTCCTTTGAGGTCAGGATCATTTCGAACCTGTTCACCGAAACTCCCAATCTTTGCAATAAAACCGTAACCAACCACAGGTCGGAGTCACATTCGCCTTTTTCCAGTTTTTTTATAGTTTGTGCGGTTACAAGGTTCTTTGCAAGACTGTCTCTGGATATACCCAGCAATTCCCTTTGTCCCTTGATTATCGTCCCCAGTAACCCCCCGTATGTGTGTTTTTCCACAATGTCGTTTACACCGCTCATTTTTCCCTCTGTTATACCTTCCGGCTCCTACGGGATCTACCCAACCTCCGTAAGGCCTTTTACTCCGAGATTGACCAATCGTTTGCATCGATCCTCATTGAGTATTTTCGGATCCTCTTCGTACCCGTCCGTTCCTGCGGGAGCAGCCTTTTCAAACACGTCATTCATATGCGCGTTGCCAAGATCGATCAGGTCCTTCATTATCGCAAGTGCTTCCCTGCTCTGCCCCAAACGTGCCTTTGCAAGACCTGCCCAGTAAATGCTTTCCGAAGGGAGCTCACTGTCAATGTCCGCATGCCTTTCTTCAACACGTGCCGCCCTCAGGTAGGCATCCTCCGAGGCTTCTGCATCTCCCTTTTCTCTGTACAGTTCTCCCAGCATGAACCATGTCTTGCTGTCGGCACTATCGGGATCCGAAGCCCACACAGGCTTTTCGGAACAGGCGAACACATCTTTGCAAAGCTCTATCGCTCTGTCCGTGTTTCCCTTCACCATTTCCTTTACCGCTAGTGCACGGAGCGTATTTCTGTACTCCTCCGCAGCCTTCCCCGAATTGCCCATCCATGCCTTAAAATCATGATCCTCAAGAGCTTTCAACGCTTCCTCATGTCTGCCGTTAAGATTTAGCAGGCGGGCATAGCTTATGCAGAGTTCATCCCGTTCTCCGACGAGCTCCTTCTTTCCTTCAAGAAGAGAAAATCTGACATTCGGATCAGCCCCGACTATTTCCAGGAGCCTGTCCTGCCTCAAAAGAAACAGGCTGTTTTCGGGCTCAAGTGCACAGGCTCTTCCGATCGCTTCAAGCGCTTTGGCTGCATTTCTTTCCTGATTGTAATATGCAACGGAAAGATCGGCCGCTATCATTGCAAGATCCGGTCTGCCGGCAGCAGCCTTTTCCATTTCCGCGACAGCTTCCTTTCCTCTTCCCGCCGCGCTTAACAGTTTTCCCAAACGATAGGAGGTTACGGGCATATCAGTCCCCACATACTCTCCTACTATCACAGCCTCCTTGAGAATTCCGATATCGGAACAGTTTGCGTTAAAGACCGATCCACGGCTTGTGTTTTCAGCATCCTTCCAGATTGCCGCGGCGCCCTCCATGTCTCCGAGGACCATATGCAGATGCCCCTCCCAGTACATGATGAGAGGATCGTCCAAGGGGCATATGCCCAATACTTCGACAGCGGATCTGAACAATCCGTTCTCGGCATAAAAACGCAGCAAAGCCAAGATGGCCTCGGGATCTTCTGCTATCGCTTCAAAAAAATCATCTCTCTCGAGTGTCCGAAAAAGTACACCCGAAGAAACTATCTTTTTATCGTAGGTTTCCCTGATAAAAGCCGATGTATCCCTTCCCAGTTCGCGAAGGAGCTCTGTTTTGAGGGCATATGCATCGGGCTCTGTACAATTTTCTTTCACAGCCTCGTCCGCATACTCCAGAGCGGTTTGAAAATCCTGCTTCAGCGCGCTGAGTCCGGCAAGT
>JAILNG010000075.1 GCA_024691875.1 Lachnospiraceae bacterium
AAGGCTGGTGATGATCTGAAACGATGCGCCGACGAGTTTTTCAATGGTATCGGGATTCGTGAGAGCTTCGACAAGTTTTACGATGATCTCCGGGATCTTTTCCACAAGCTTCGGAATAGCATCGATAAGACCGAGAGCCAATGAAAGCATTAAGTCAATTCCCACGTTTATGATCTGATCTAAGTTGTCAAGGAATCCATCGATAAGGCCGAGGATCGTGTCGATGGCTGCGGGAATGAGTAGAGGAATCGATTCAACGAGTCCTTGTCCGAGAGCCATGACGATCTGCATTGCTGCGTCAAGAAGCATCGGGAGCATGGTCATAATTGCATTGATCACGTCCGGGATCACAGCCGAAAGGCTTGCCAGGATCTCCGGCAGAACAGTCACAAGCTGTTGAACCAATAAAGAAGCTCCCTCTATGAGAGCAGGGAGAAGTGTGCTGATGATCGCGGGGATCTGCGGCATCAATGCCTGAATGATGTTCCCGAGTCCACTAACTATGTTTGGAATGATGGTCGCAAGCTTCGGGATGATGTTGTTTGCTGCTGTGACCACGGAATCGACCAGAGCATCCGTTGATGTTTTCATCTGCTCCGGGGTTCTGTTCATAGATGTCAAAAAGTTCGCCCAAGCCGACTTCATAGAAGCCACGGAGCCCGAAATCGTTGTTGACGCTTCAAGAGCCGTTGTTCCTGTGATGCCTAAGTTCTCTTGGACGACATGAATCGCGGACACTATATCTGCATATGAGTTTACGTCATACTCAACGCCCGAAAGTTCAGTCGCATCGGCAAGAAGTCTTTCCATTTCGGACTTTGTTCCCCCATAGCCAAGCTTCAAGTTGTCGAGCATTGTGTAATTTTGTTTTGCAAAGCCCTGATATGCGTTCTGTATGCTTTCCATGGATGTTCCCATTTTGTTTGCATTGTCCGACATGTCAACGATTGCTGTTTGAGCATATTCCGCAGCTGCTTCCGTGTCTCCGCCGAGTGATTGCAGGAGCGAAGCCGAGAAGCTGGTCACGGTTTCCATATACTCATTTGCGGAAAGACCTGATGTCTTGTAGGCATCTTCCGCGTATTTCATCACTATATCTGAGGAGTCTTTGAACAGAGTCTCGACTCCGCCTGTTAACTGTTCATAGTCGGCAAAAGCATCAAGTGCGCTTTTTGAAAGGGCACCGACTGCGCCGACTGCTGCCGTCAGTCCTGCACCGATTACAGCTGTTCCTGCTTTAAGTGCCGAACCGATACCGGATGCCAGTTTGCCGCCGGATTTTTTCCCGGCTTCTTCCGCTTCTGGTTCCATTAACTTTGTCAGATTGCCCTTCATACCTTCGGTTGACGGAACGATCTGAACATATGCCTTTGCCAATTCTATAGCCATTTTTATTCTCCGTTAATTATTCTCATCCTTGCCGCCTCGAAATCTGCGCCGGAGTCGAAGCCTTCAACATCTTCATTCTCTGCATCTTGACTTTTCAGCAGAGCAGGGACGATCATCTTCGGACGGTTTCTGTTTTTTCGTCCGTCTTCCGAGTTCATCCATACAAGATTTCTAACGCTGTCCGAAATCCCGGCAATAAGAATAGTGTTTAAAGTGCTTCCTGTGCCACTTATCTCAGATACAACACGAGAGCCGTCCCTTAATCCGCAAGCAAGCGTTGCGATATAAAGAGGCGGCATTTTCTCGTAGTCGTATATGTGATAAAATTCAGCAAGATCGCAGATCAGTGCATCCTCGTGGTTTGCTATCAGTTCGGCAAGGGCGAGGATTTTTTTGTGTCTGTTTCCTTCCCGACAATCTTGAAGATCTCGTCAAGTGCTTTGCAGATGTCTACAAACGAAGGATCTCCGCCGAGCTTTTCAATAAGCTCAGTCTCTTGTTTTTCGTCCAGGATCCTCGGAACCACATCAAGGATTTTCGAGTTGTCCTTATCTGCTGCCTTAAGCATCTTCAAAGTAACATAGCTACTGAATCTTTCCTTGGGGATTTCAAAATCAAACCCGCAAGAAAGTGTCCCTCTAATTACGTCTTCCATTTCCTTTCTCCTTTCGCTTATGCCTTGTAGAAATAGTCGTGAGCGCAGTCGCCGCTTGCATCAGGATAAGTCGTAAAGGTTACTTCGTAAGCCAGAGCATCATTGCTCTTGTAAACGATGTCGCCTATTTCTGTGATCTTAGCCTTCGCAGCCACGATTCTGTGCAGAGTGCCATCCTTCAGCACCATATCAACAACGATGCTCATTTCGTCGAGCTCTTTGCTGTTAACCTTAACATCGATTCCCGTGTTAAGGGCTCCA
This sequence comes from Lachnospiraceae bacterium, assembly GCA_024691875.1. Taxonomy (GTDB): domain Bacteria; phylum Bacillota; class Clostridia; order Lachnospirales; family Lachnospiraceae; genus RGIG3528. The sequence goes on from JAILNG010000075.1 coordinate 2,306, forward strand.
CTGACGTTTGCCGAGCCAAAAATCGTCTTCAGCATGTTTAAGTCGATTGTGTCAAGGAAGGCCGTGCTGTACTTGTTGCTGAAGTCGGTTTGCACTGTGAGAACAGTGTCGCCGCCCCACGCCTTGATGTCTGTAGACTCTCTCGAAATACTGTTTGTGAATCCGTCTTCCGAGATATAGCCGAGCTGATTAAAAGCTACGTCTAACGCAGTCTGTGCATCCGTAGGAAGTGTGGTTCCAACAGGAGCAACGGAAATCGCTCCGCCGACCTTGGGTTTTGCGTATGTTACCATGTTTTACTCCTTTCGGTTTAATAATGGTTTATTTCGAAAACAGCTTGGTATCTGTAGCGTTTTCTCGTAACGTCATTGAACACATAGTCTGTGTTCAACTTACACTTGCTAACATCGCTGAGGGAAACGGCCTCTTCCATGAATGTCTTGACCATCTCGTTTAAGCTTGCGGCCTCGTAAAGACTGGTTCCGTAACTTTGGATTGCGAGCGTTGCAGACCTCAAATAGTTATTTTCGGATGAGCCCGTCTTTTCAATGACTACGCAAGTGACAGGATCTTCGCCCTCAGGCAGTTCCATGTAGGCTTTAATCTGAGTTTGCGACAGCTTTGTGTTCAAATAATCGAGGATAATCTTTTCAATCATTCCGTTCACCTCAACGATTTTAGTAGCGTGTTATTTTGGTTGTTGTCTTGAATAGCTTCAGGGGTTGTCGTCCATACCGCGGTATTAACACGGTTTTCTCCGACATAGGGGCTTGTCGTATAACCTTCTCCGGCTCGTTCAGCGATCTCGTTTGCACGTTCTCTGATCAATTCTTTCATAGGTTTGCCTCTTAGCATTTTTCTAACGCCGCCGCTATTCAGCTTGATAGTCACTCTACTCAAAACGTTCAACCTTAACTTTCTTGTTCCAGTCCAGCGGGACCATGTTCTCGATGAGTTCGATCGGGATCCCGACTGTCCTGAAATATTCGCCAAAGAATCCAACCTTTCGGTTAGTCCACTCGTTCGAATCACCTTTAGGAATGCAAAGTTCGTAAACAATCTTTTTCCCGGTCAAATTAAGAGTTTCTGCAGCATCTTCTTCCGAGACAGGACGTATCAAAACATTTGCTACATCAATCGGGGTTTCAGTATAAATCGGGGTTCCGAATCCATCCGTTGATGATTGTGTTTTTTGATACAATTGAATTGTGATTCCCTTAATTAAGCCCATAGACATCCACGCTCCCATACGTTTGAACAGCAAGGCCGAGCTCAGCCCAGTCCTTTTTTGAAATAGACAGACCGCCGCCCGGAGCATAATAAGTTCCGGAGACGGTATATCCGCCAGCCGATTCAGAAAACTGAGTCGCAGGAACAGATTCAAGCATCTTCATTGCGTTTATCACGCATTTGCAGACTATTGTTTTCGCTACGTCCTCCAGATCTGTATCAGCTGCGATCATAGCATCAAAATCTTTTCCCCTCTGGGAAGCTTTGAGTCTGATCTTTGCCGAAGCGTCCGAAATCATAGCTGATGCCGTGTTCTGTTCTGCTGCTGTCAGTGTTCTCCAATAGGTCTGAATGTCTGCGATTGTTGCATAACTTGCACCCATCTTAATTCTCCGTTTTCTTCTTACGAGTTTTCTTCGGTTGCACCGGTGCAACTTCGACTTTTTCTTCAACAGCTTCGGCTGTCGGAACGACAACAACAGGAGCCTGCTTTTCAACAGGCTCCCAAGTGTCGCTCATGATCGTCGAAGATATGTCTATGACTGCACCGTTTGTCTTATTGCGGTACAACATGGCCTCAACTCCACTGAGCGTAAAGAGTAAGGCCTGCAGCTGTGAGCGTGTAAGAAGCTCCTGCTGCGTAAGCTGTGCCGGATCCGTCAGCCTTTGTGTTCCATCCGCTGAAGGTCTTTCCTGTCTTTGTGAATCCGTTTGCTGCTACCTCGACAGCCTGCCCAGCCATGCCGACTGTATCAGCTGTGGTGCCGGACGTTGCATTGTTGCCGTCGTACTTGATAGCATAAGGAGTCTCGATACGAGCGAAAGCGTCCTTTGTCAGCATAGCAAAGCCGATGAATGCTTCAGCTCTGAGGTAAACCTGATTGTGACCTGCAAGGTCGGAGCCTGTGTTGTCGGGATCGCCGTAAGGGATAACTTCGAGCTCGATATCCTTTGCATAGCCCCACTTGAAAGCAGCCTCGAAGTCACCTACGATGCCGAGGGCTGTTCCGTACTTGTTGATTGTTCCGTTAACTTCGCAGCGGATGCCGTTAAGGACTTCGGGAGATGCGCCCCATCTGAGCTCAGGGTACTTGTAGGCACCGGCGGTGTTGGTCTCATTACCCATTGCAGAGCCAAGAGTCTTGGAGAGTGCGATACCGGTCATGCTGAAATCACCGATAAGAGCTGCCGCATCATTGATCGCTGCGTCAGCGTTACCCGGTGTGTAGAGGACCTTGTTTGTTACTTCTGTGAAGTCGTTGTCGATCAGGGCAGAAGCCTGTCCATCACGAGGGTTAACCTTTGCGATAGCCATCATGTCGAGTGCGCGGGCAACCTTGCGAGCAAAGCCCTCGTTAAAAGGACGAAGGATTTCAACCTTGCGCTCTTCGGAAGCTGTCATAAACTCTTTGGAAACTCTTACGCCATATTCAAGCTTTAAGGGCTTGACGTTTACGGGGCCTGCTGTTGCTCCGCCGTTTATCTTTGCGCCGTTCTCTGCCACGAGAGAAGCTTCTCCGTCCATGTCAAAAGTCCAGATGTCTGTTCCTGTGAATGCTACGGGGATCTGCTGAGAGAGTCTTGCGAATGCGGATTTGCCGCGCACAAGATCAATGACTTCTTCGGTCAGCTCTGCGGGAAATTTTGTTGACATTGAAATAGTTCCAGCCATTTTTTATTCTCCTTTACTTGTCAAATTTTGAGCAAGTGCCGCGTATGCGCCTTTGAGGTTTTCTTCTCTGTCGCCGGCACCTGTCGAATGTGTTGTGCTTTTTATGTGTATGCTTGTGGGAAGTAACTTCTTCAGGTTTTCGGCGTCCTGTTTGAGCTCTTCTTCGGTTTCGCCTTTGAGCCTGTCTGTAAGTCCATCGGGGATTCCATACTCTTTCGCAATTCTCGCCTTTACCGCGGCGGCCTCGTATGTTTTGACCTTGCTTTCAAACTCTTTGTTTGACTTTTCAAGGTCTGCGATCTTGGTTGCATCCTCTTTTCTTCCCTGCGTCAGCGTTTCGATCTCCTTCCGGAGACCAGCTGTCTCTTCGGAAGCTTTCTTCTCAACGCGAGCAATACGTTCGCCGATCACGGCGTTTAACTGTTCCTGTGTTTCGATAGGTTTAAAATCTTCTGCCATGTTTTACTCCTTCCGCATTAACCGCTGCGTGTGCGTCAATAGGTTATTTTCTGCACCTTGTGCTCTTTTAACTTTGAACAGCTCCAGTACGCAAAAATCACGGCATCGAGAATTGCGATTTCGAGATCATCCATCAGACTTTCGTAGCCGAAGCCACCGTTTGAGCCGATGTTTCTCTTTTTGCAATTCGAAGCCACTTGTTCAAGTGAAAGCTGCCCGGAGTGACAGAGTTTTCTCTGGAAGACCGCCTGTTCAAATTCTGCGTTTGCGTTGATCACGTCAGAAACGACAGGGAATTTGACGTTTTTCAACTTGCAGTCCTTTGCGGCATCTTCGAGCATTCTCTGTCCGTTTGCTCCGTCGGCTACAACTTCGGCATAATTGATCTTGCTGAGCACGTCCAAAATCCAGCCGATTCCCTGCGTCATAGGTCGGCAGTAAAGGCACTCAACAAAAATGCGACCATCCGAAAGTTTGGTCGCACAAGCCAAAGCTGCATTTTTTCCGTCCTTTCCAAACTTGATCCCGATGCAGGGCTTTGAGATCGGCTCCGGCTTGTAGTCGAGCTTCAAAGCCTGCCATTCCTTTTCCGAGATAGCAGATGCTTGGTTGTAGGACAGCCATAATCCCAGACGCTGGATGTTGAAGTCAACGGCATCGGGGCCGATCTCGTCCTCAATAGCTCGCTCGGTGAGGAAATAACCAAGTGACGGGTTGGTTCTTTTCCACGCCTCGCGGTCATCAAGATCCGTCATGTAGTCAACCGACCATTCGGCCCACATTGCGTTTTTTACCTTCTTTGCCAGTGCGTCTGTTCTGAATTTTACAAACACCGTTCCGGATGAAACGTTCGTCGGCGGAGTTCCGCACATGATTGTTTGCGGATTTTTTGAATCCGTAACAACATACTTCAGTGCACTCTCCTGATCGCCGTCATACTCCTGTGCTTCGTCAATTATCAAAGTGTCATAGCCTTCGCCAAGGCCGCCCTTGGAAGTACGTGTTCGGAAGTTGACTCTTCCGCCTGTCTTTCTAAGAGTGACCGATTCAAGGCCGTTCGCTTTGTAGCTATCGTAAAGCTTTTCTTCAGGAACATCATCCTTGCGACGTGTTTCCGAGGCATTCACATATCCCAACTTGTTTAAAGCCCGGCAAAGTCTTTCCCACGAAGCGTGAGAAGTGGTCGTTCTGTGCGCGGTGTGCAGGATCTGCTCTCCCTCTTCCAAACCGTAAAGTTCGCGTTGAACCAAAACCTCGGATTTACCATTTCGGCGGGGAATGGAATAGCCCACCTTTGTGTGTGTCCACAAGCCTTTGTTGTTTTTCGCGAGGATGTGCTTGTTTAGGTTTGTTTGCCATTTCAAGCACTTCTTCCCGGTTCTTTCGTAAAGTTCTACAGCTTTCAAATATTCTGTTTTCTTTCGCTCTTGGCGAGTTAAAAAAACACTTCGGGAAGGAGTCTGGCTGCCTTTGAGTTTAGCTGCCATCCTCTTTTCTCCTTTGTGCTTATTTATGTTTAAGCCTTGCGGCTATAAACCAAATTATCGGCGACCGCCCCTGTAGTTCTGGACGTTCGCTGTTCTTGTGCCGGTCCTTACATTCTCGTAGTCGATGGTGCATCCGCAGCCATCATGTCTCGCAAAGACTCCTGCTTTTTGTACTTCTTCAGAGTTTTTGAAGCGGTGCGTTCCCGCTTTTTCCGTGCACCATACGCACTTCTCTGCGTGTTTGGTTCTCCTGTGGAGTCCAACGCCGTCATACTTCCTTGTGACTTGGATCTCAAACCCGAGGTCCATTGCAAGATCCATGTTGCTGCTCTGTGTCATGTCAACTACCTTGCAGGCATATGTCGCAAGCTTGCCATCTATGAGTTCAACTTTCTTTCCGTCCATTGACTCAGCTATGTTCCGAAGCTCCGAAGGATTCAACTCTGCCGTCTGGGCTTTTATTCCGAGCCCCGCTGCCTTGTTCATGTTGTTTTGTATCTGCTCACAAGCTGCCCAGACGTTCTCGTCCATTGAGGGGACGATTCCTTCAAGCACTTGCCGCATCGTCGAAGCGTAAACTTCGTTTCCGTCCATGAGCTGATTCCAACTTTCAACAAGTGCATCTTCGAGCTCATATCCCGCTGCTTTTGCCGTCTCGTATGCGGTTACATACTCACGGGATCCGGGAGCTTTTAATAACTCTTTAAAAATCTTGTCCTGCGTTGACTTCGCTTTGTATTTCTTTTTTATTGCTTCAATGAGCTTCAGGATCATTTCGTCCATGCTTTAAACTCCAAAAATGTCGTAAACCTTTTCTTCCGTGATGTAGCCCGGGAAGCTGGCCTCTATCTTCTGGATCGAGTCTCCGATCGCTCCGAGTGAGCTTCCATCAACTCCGAACAGAGGTTCCCAAACGACCTGCGTGTTGTAGATCGCCTGTCTTTGATAGCTCTGATTGTCTCTCACGCAGCAAGCAAGAAAGCCCGCGTTTCTTATACCGACCGAGAAGCACTTCTGTGCTTTCTTTGCTTTCAGGAGAAGTCTATTGTGCGCCGCTTTTATAGCCTCAACGCTCGACGGGTTCTCTGAAGGGAAACCGATGTCGTCCAGAGTGAGTCCTGTTTCTCCGGCAAATAAAGAAGCCTGCATTCTGAGTTCTTCGATGTAGGGTGTCATGCTCTGCTGGGAGAAGCTTCCCACCGTCGGCTTGTCTCCGTTCTCGTTAGCGTCAAAGCGTAAGAATTTGGAATAGGCTGCTTTTTGGTTATTGAATTCCGCATCGGGATCAAGGCCGAGGACGTACTTCTGAGGGAATGAATAAAACTCCGAGCAGACTTCCGTCCTTGCTATCGTTCTCAGGGCCGCCTGCTGAATGCTCATGCAGGCTCTTGTGATTCTCGATCTTCCGAAAGGTCTCGTCGCATTCGGTCTGTGAATGATTGGAACCAACAAAGGATAGAGAGCAGGGTTCGGAACGTGTTCCTCAATCACTTCGCCTTTGTCATGTGTATAAAAGACTGTTTCCTCGCTCGTGAAGTAAGCTTCTTTCGAAACCGACTTGTCCGTGTTCCGTTCAAGCACGGCGTAGCCTTCGAAAAGAAACTCTGTCGTATCGTCTACGATTCCGGTCGCGTTGTAGCCATCAATCACCTGAAGAGAAGGGAAACCTTCTTTCTCGCTGATAAAGATAAATGAGCACGAAGCGATCAGAGCGTCCAGCATGGAGCTGTCAAAAAGGATGTCCTTGTTGTTCAGATCGAAGATCTCCTGAAAGTTCAAGTCATCTTTTCTGAAGCCGTGGATCCCAAGGCGGTCAGCTATGCTGTCAACTGCGTTTGTGCTCCATCCGAGGACGCTGGTCATCCACTGATACTTTTCCGGAAACATTTCGGACCACCGCGCTGCAGACTTTTTCATGTCGTAGTAGTCATAGCGAAGCCTTACGCGAGTCTGCTTCTTTTCCAGTTCGTCCTTCAAAAAATTGATTCCTTTGAGCTCCATTTTTCTTCTCCTCAAAAATTTTCATTTTGACCAAAAAGGTAAAAATCATATACACGTTTTTTAATTTAAAAATCGCCCGGTAAGATCCGAGCGATAAAAATTCCTATATACGTAGTATATAGGAAAATCTTCTGACTATTCCGCATTTGTCCCTTAATTGCGTGTGTTTTTTCGTGCAATGTACGGCGGGGGAGTCCAAAAGATGCCCCCGAGGGGTGCTTCCCCCCCCTACTTCCCAACGGCGAACCAGTCAACCGACCAAGGAAGATTTTGATTTGAAACAGCTTTGTTTTCTTTGTCGCTCAAATACACTTTATCTGACTTTGCTTTGTTGCAACAAGCGTGAACGAGACAAAGGTTGTCGATGTCACTGGGGTGGCCACCTTTTGAGATCGGAATTATGTGGTCGATCTGAGGTGCCATGGGATCATGTTGCGGCAAGCTCTTGTCAACAGGGCGACCGCATATAGCGCAAACGCTATCTCGTGCCAGGATCCTTTTTCTGTTCTTTTCAAATGCTGTCCGCTGCGGGCCTTCGTGATCAGCCCGGCGGTTTACCTTCTTCTGCATCGTCTCTCCTATGGGGGTATAAAAAAGGGCAAGCGACCACCGGGGAGTTGTGGTCGCTTTCGGAAATGGCTTTCCGTAAAATTGAGGGGTAAGGTAATCCTTGGGATTCCTCACTAACAATATACCACAACATCTTGTGCTATTGTGTGCTATCTTTCCTGACATCAAGGACTTTTGTCTGAAAGTTCTTTAATGCTTCCCCGTGCAGGTGCCTAATCCTGTCGAAGCTCATGTTCATGTCAAGAGCTATGAGTTCAAACTTTTCAAGGTGGCAGTAGCGGAGTGTCAAGAGTTCAATGTGTGTCTCATTGTCAAGGCTTGCGATCTCGTCTATGATCTTCGCCCGGAGCGTCTGAAGTGCGAAAAGCTTTTCTGTAAGCTCCTGCTCCAAGGTCATGATCTTAACCGCCAAGTCGATAGTCGCATCTCCGTGGGATGAAGTCTGCACCTTTACACCGGAGTAATCAAAGCCTTTGATGTTCCCCTGAAGGTCTCTCGCGTCTGCAATTTGTTTTTCTTTCTGCTGGATCTGAAAGTCAAGGATCCTAATTCGGTTCAAGTATTCCTTCGCGCTCATTTCTCTCCGCCTCTCTCATGTGCCTTGCAAGCCTGCTTCTTTCCATCTCCTCGTGTTGCTGCTTGATCTGTTCCTGCGCTGTATATTTCCCATAGCTCATTCCGGCAGCTCTGGCCTCGGCGTTAATCTTTTCTAAGGATCCCGTTATCGGTTCAGGGATAACGTTCTCCGCTGCGGCCTTCTTTGCCTTACTTTTCATGTACTTGTTATGTTCGACCACCTGTCTTGCTGATCTTTGTTCTGTCGGTGTTACCATTTCGTCTCCCTCTTTCTTTTTCTTCGGTCTCCCTGCCTTCTTCGGTTTTTCTTTCTTGGGCTTCTCTTCTTTCGTCTCAGGAGCCGCTTCCGGCTTCTTGTCCATGTCAAGGATCTTGTAAGCCGTTTCGAGCTCCTGTTCCTTTTCTTCGACCTTCTGTTTCAGTTCTTCGATCTGGGCCGTTGCTTCGGCAATCGACTCGGCTATTTCTTTGATCGTTTCTTCAACGACGGATTTAATCTTTTCGGGGATTATCATT
>JAILNG010000094.1 GCA_024691875.1 Lachnospiraceae bacterium
AACAGTAAGAACCTCCTTGATGATTTTGTTTGGGGTCGATGCCCCGGCAGTAATACCTACGCAGCAGAAAGATTTAAATTGCTTTAAATCCAGGTCAATAAGTTTCTGTATAAAGTAAGTACTAGCGCACTGCTGTTTGCATATTTCAAACAGCTTACGTGTGTTGGAACTGTTTGTCCCTCCGATAACGATCATGGCATCATGTGACTTGGCCATCTCACACGCTTCATCCTGTCGTTCCTCGGTAGCACAACAAATTGTGTTCATAACATTTATATAATATACGTTCTTTTTCAAAATTTCAACTATTTCTTTAAATTTCTTGGTGTTAAATGTAGTTTGTGAAACAAGGATATACTCTTTGTTTTCTTCACCTTTAAAATTTAAAGCATCATTTGTATCGGCGATTATGGTCGCTTTGAAGTCACACCAGGCCGCAATTGCCTTTACTTCAGGGTGTTTGGCATCTCCGACCACGATAATGCCCTTCCCTTTTTCCGACTCTTCCGAAACGATCTTATGAATTTTTTTCACAAACGGACAAGTGGCATCCACTATCCTGTGTCCGGTTTTTTTTAGAGCCTCTTCTTCCTGCTTTGAAATTCCGTGAGAACGAATAATTATACAACCTTTTTCTTTTTGAGCCGCTTCTTCCGGAGAATTTACGATCTCCACTCCTTTTTGAGCCAGTTCTTCAACCACGCCCTCATTATGGATTATGGGTCCATAGGTATAAACCTTTTCACCGCTTTCCGCCTCTTTGTAAACCATATCTACGGCTCTTTTTACTCCGAAACAAAAACCGGCCGTCTTAGCAACATCGATCTTCATTTAAAGTCCTTTGCTCTCTGCAATGTCAAGTATTTCCCCGACAACTTCCTCCACTGTAAGTTCTGTGGTGTCCACCTCAACGGCATCATCTGCCTTTTTGAGAGGAGAATTTTCTCTGTGTGTATCTCTGTAATCTCTCTCAATAATCTCTTCTCTGAGCTTAGCCTTGTCACAATCAATGCCTTTTGCCTTAAGTTCTTCGAATCTTCTTTCCGTTCTTACGTCAACGGACGCTGTAAGAAAGATCTTGACCATGGCATCGGGCAAAACAACGGTTCCGATGTCACGTCCGTCCATTACAACGGATCTCTTTTTTGCCAGCTGCTGTTGAAGACTTACCATCTTCTTTCTGACAGCTGAGTTTGTCGAAACTCCCGAAGCCATGTTTCCGACTTCCGGTGTTCTGATCTTTGAATTTACGTTTTCGCCGTTTAAAAGAACGATCTGTTCTCCGTTCTCGTAAACTATGCTTACATCTATTTCGTCGATCATTTCTTCGATCTTTTTTGTATCATCCGGAGCCACTCCGTTGTTCATGTAATAAAGTCCCATGGCTCGATACATAGCCCCGGTATCAACATAGACAAAGCCCTTAGTCTTTGCAATGCTTTTTGCTATCGTGCTTTTTCCCGCCCCTGCGGGTCCGTCTATCGCAATAGATCTGATCATTTTATCTCCCTTCCTTGTGTGCGGCCGCATAGCCCGCTGCATAACCCGTAGACCATGCGATCTGGAGGTTAAATCCTCCCGTCATCGCATCCAGGTCCAAAACTTCCCCCGCAAAATACAGTCCTTCACAAAGCTTGGATTCCATCGTCTTTGGATTGACCTCTTTAACGCTGACACCACCCTTGGTGATAATGGCCTCATTAAAGTCTCTTAACCCCGAAAACGTGATCTCCAGATGTTTTAAAAGTTCAACGAGCTTTTGTCTCTCTTCTTTTGTGATCGAATTTACCTTTTTGTCAGGAGCGATCCCCGACAGCTCAACGATCACGGGTATCATGCTTTGAGGAAGCAGCGAATCCAAAGAGTTCCTGAAAGCTTTGTTCAGTTCGCCCGAAAAATCCTTTAAAAGTCTGGCATTGAGTTCATCAATGTTCATACCCGGTTTAAGATCCAGCCACATCTTCCCGACATTCTTCTTTTTCGCCATCGCATCAGCGATCAAAGAACTTGCCGACAATACCAAAGGCCCGCTGATACCGTAATGAGTAAACAGCATTTCACCCAGTTCCGAGTAGATCTTCTTTCCTTTTTCATTCTCAAGCGTAAGCGTAACATTCTTTAAAGAAAGCCCCTGAAGCTTTTCAGGAAAATCTTCCTCAGTTTCGATACCAACCAGAGAAGGAACCAAAGGCGTAACACTGTGCCCTGCCTGCTTGGCAAATCTGTAACCGTCACCCGTCGAACCCGTGCTTGCATATGATATCCCGCCGGTAGCTATGATCAATGAATCACACTTTTCAACGGCAGTCTTTGAAGAATTGTTTTCAAGAGTAACCAGGCATATGTTTTCTTTAAACTCAAAGCCTTTAACCGTGGTGTTTAACCTGACTTCTATCTTTAATCTTTCGATCTCTTCCTTAAGGGCCTTGATGACATCCGATGATTTGTCGGATTCGGGAAACACACGTTTTCCTCTTTCGATCTTAAGCTTAAGGCCGAGATCTTCAAAAAAGTGCATCAAAGCAGCATTATCAAAGCTTTCAAAAGCACTGTACAAAAATCTGCCGTTCGAAGTAACATTATTAAAAAGCTCCGCACGTTCGCAGGCATTGGTGACATTGCACCTTCCCTTACCCGTAATGAAGAGCTTTTTTCCCAGTTTTTCATTTTTTTCGACGAGAAGGACCGAAGCTCCTTCACGCGCCGCAATTATTGCAGCCATCATACCGGCAGCACCGCCGCCGACGATCAAGATCTTGTTCATTAAAATGTCCCATGAAATGTTAAGATAACACACAAATTCAACTCGTAAACCGCAGGTTTTACTTCGTAAAACCGCTAATTACTCGTTGAATTCTTGGCGTTGACAACAATATAAAGCATTCTTTCAAACTTCGTTTGAAAATGCTTTATATTGTTGTCAACTTGTTATCTTAACAAAAGTAAAACAGGAATGCAAGATTCCTGTTTTTAAAGTTTTATTTATTTGATCAGATACGCTTCATCTATTCCGAAGCTGAAGTTCGAGGAAACATACTCTTTTCCCTCTATTCTGAAAACAACTGCGGTGCAGCTTTCGTAGTTTTCAATAATGCTTTGAGCAATGCAGTCCAAAATGGATGCTTCATAATTCGGAGAACTTGCTCCCGGAGTTCCGTCCGCAGAGAAATCAACAATTGCAGTAGTTTTTTCAAAACGAGCGTTCGTAACTTTAACGGAAAATGATTCATCCTCCAATGCAATAGTTATCTTCTTTACAAGATCGAACAAAGTGATCTTTCCCGCATCTATCATAACGGGGATCGCAACTTTCTCAAAATTATCGGAATTTAAGCTGTAAATGATAATATCATTCTTAGGTTCGGGGATTTCATTGCTGACAGAATTTGTAGGAGTCACTGTAGGTGCTGAAGTCGGAGTTTCGATTACGGGTGTGGCTGTCGGTGCAGAAGTAGGTGTCGGTGATAAGATCATTTTCTCATTTTTCACCAGGCAACCTGCAAGACAAACCACCAAAAATATTCCAATTATCGAAAGAAATATACCCTTTTTCAAAACACTGACGCCTCCACTGACAAAATCGAAATCCATTCTCGATTTTAAGAGGTTAATTTGTCAAAAATAAGGCAAAACACTGTCAAAAACAAGACATTCCGCGTTTTTTTATTGTTCTTCTTTCAAAACTTCTCTGTTTTTTGAAATATAATCAACCAGAGAAATGATGGTGAGAAGTACTGAAGCCCAGATCAAAACCTGTTCAACGATAAAGAACCACTGTTGGTCAAGATGTATCATTAAAGCAATGGCCATGATCATCTGAACCGTAGTCTTTACTTTTCCCCACATACCGGCTGCTATTACTATCCCTTTATCGGAAGCAACAAGTCGGAACCCTGAAACGATGAACTCTCTCGCAACAATAATGATCAATGCAATGGCATTGAGTCTTCCGTCCGCCGCAAAAAGGATAAGTGCAGTGATAACAAGGATCTTGTCAGCCAGGGGATCCATGAATTTACCGAAGGTGGTAACAAGGTTGTACTTTCTTGCGATCTTTCCGTCCGCCAGATCAGTCAGACAGGCAACAACGTAGATTACCAGAGCAATGTATTCATGAGCGGGGATTCCGTCAAAAACAAAGAAAAACACAAAAAACGGTATGAGCAGGATCCTTAAAATTGTAAGTTGATTAGGTAAATTCATTTTCATGGAAATGTTCCCCCTTTAATTATTGTCGATTGCCTCTCCGATGAGGTCATATTCCTTTGAACCCGTGATCTTAACCTTGATAATATCTCCGGACATGTAATTTCCCGCAGAGCTTAAAAAAACATATCCGTCTACACCCGGTGCATCCATGTAACTTCTGCCGATCCAGATGTTGTCTTCGGGCAGCTTTCCTTCAACGATCACATCCAGGACCTTCCCGATCTTTTCTTTGCCTTTTTCGGCAGAAATCTTCTGCTGAAGAGTCATTACATCTTTTCTTCGCTTGTTTTTTATCCTTTCGGGGATCTGGTCCTTGAATTTTGCAGCCGGTGTTCCGTCTTCTTTGGAGTAAGTGAAATCTCCGAGACGTTCAAATCCGATCTTTTTTACAAAATCCAAAAGAGCAGCATGATCTTCATCCGTTTCTCCCGGGAAGCCCGAGATCAATGAAGTTCTTAAAGCCACGTCCGGAATTCTCTTCCTGATCTTTCCGATGATCTCTTCAAGCTCGGCCCTGTCCGTTCTTCTTCCCATTCTTTTAAGGATGACATCCGAAGCATGCTGTATCGGAAGATCCAGATAATGGCAGATCTTCGGCTCGGATGCTATGGTTTCTATCAATTCATCCGTGATCTCTTCCGGATAACAATACATTACCCTGATCCATGAAAGACCGGGAATCCCGCAAAGTTTCCTGAGAAGCTCCGGAAGCATTTTTCTTCCGTAAAGATCGGTTCCGTAAACAGTGGTTTCCTGAGCAACAAGGATCAGTTCCTTCGTTCCGCCTTCCGCAAGAAATTCGGCTTCTTTAACCAGCCTATCCATGGGAATACTGCGGAACTTACCTCTTAAATGAGGAATGATGCAGTAGGAACAATGCTTGTCGCAACCCTCTGCGATCTTAAGATAGGCACTGTAACCGCCGGTGGTAACCACACGACAGGTCTCCGGAAGAGGAAGTCTGTCAACATTTTCAACAAAATCTCCCTTTCCCTCGATGGCATCACAAATCTTGTCTATTGCTGTAGTACCAACTACTGCGTCAACTTCGGGAATCTCCTTTTTGATCTCCTCGGCGTAACGCTGAGAGAGGCATCCCGCAACAACCAGTCTTTTCAAACTGCCTGTTTTTTTGTATTCGGCAGCTTCCAATATGTTATTGATGCTTTCCTGCTGGGCATCTTTAATAAAAGCACAGGAATTTATGACGACACAATCCGCTTCTGCTTCGTCGTTGGTCAGGGTGTATCCCCTGTCTCTCAACAATCCCAACATGAATTCGGTATCTACTGTGTTCTTGTCACAGCCCAAAGATATAAACATTACTTTATTCATTCAAAAGTCCATTCTGTCTGAGGCAGCCTTCAAGACAATTCTTCATAAGCATTGCAATGGTCATGGGACCAACTCCGCCGGGTACGGGTGTGATCTTTGAAGCCACTTTCTCAACGCTTTCAAAATCCACATCGCCGCAAAGCTTTTTGCCCTCAAGTCTGTGTATGCCTACGTCAATTACAACCGCACCGTCTTTAACGTATGAAGCATCGATCATCCTTGGCTTTCCGATGGCAACGATCAAAATGTCCGCTCTCTTGCAGACTTCTTTCAGATCCTTTGTTCTGGAGTGACAGATCGTGACGGTGGCGTTTTCTCTGAGCATAAGAACCGACATGGGCTTTCCCACAATGTTGCTTCTGCCGATGACCACACATTCTTTACCGGAGATTTCGACATTCGAACGCTTCAAAAGCTGGATCACACCCGCAGGTGTGCAGGAAACAAAGCCCGGTCTGCCTATCAGAAGATTTCCTACGCTCACGGCATGAAATCCGTCCACGTCCTTTTCAGGCGCTATGGCCGCAATGACCGCATCCTCATTTATGTGTGAAGGCAAAGGAAGCTGAACCAGTATCCCGTTTACTCTTTCATCCTTGTTTAATTCACTGATCTTATTTAAAAGCTCCTCTTCCGAAGTTTCCTCGGGAAGTTCAAGTGAAACAGAGTCAAATCCGCAATATTCGCACGCTTTCTTCTTGTTTGCCACATAAACGGTACTTGCGGGATCATTTCCGCAAAGGATCACAGCGAGGCAGGGTTTAATGTTTTTCTCAGACAGTTTTGCCGTTTCCTCTCTTATCTCGTCTTTGATAGCCTGTGAAATTGCTTTTCCGTCGATTAGTTCAGCCATTGGTTTTCTCCTTGATTGTTATTTTAAAAGCATATATATAAGCGTTATCACAAGACCTGTACTGAATAAGAGCATAGAAAGGCTCAAACTTCTCTCTATCATTCTTGCAATAGCCGCAGCCTGCTCATTTAAAAGAGCCAATGAAGTAACAAAAGAAACTTTTCCCGGTTTCTTTCCTCTTCCGGTGATCTTGTCAAGGAACGATCCCAATCCGAAGGTGAGGCTGTTTCCGACAGTTGCCGCTCTTTTTTTCTTAAGGGGCTTAAATACTTTTTTACGGAAGAAGTATATGATAAAATCCGTTAACTTGTCAAATAATCTGGCCGCAAATGCGCAGATGAAAGGCAAAAAGTGCATAAACAAAGGTCTGTATACGTATTTTTCAAGATCGAACCAGGCAGGAAGTCCCTGTCTGTAAATTGCCTTATCACCTTTTCTCCCGATCAACAGCAATCTGATGCAAAGGTAATACAGGCATATGCCTGTGATGAGCGAAACACCCGTAGCCTTTAATGTCTCAGCTCCGAGATAAGCAAATTCCGGGGCATTTTGAAAAACATTGCCGGTAGCGGCCTGATACTCTGAAAACTTGGCCGCATGAGGCAGGCTGATAAAGATCTTTGGAAGTACACCGGCAGCGATCACAAGGATCGTGGGGATCAATGCAGCTGTTTCGGAAATTGCGGACGGAGCCTCCTTATTTGCCCCCTTTCCTTTTTCCACAAACAGGCATATAAACAGCTTAAGCATGTAGCAAAGTGTCATTCCGCCGGTAAATGTGAAGAGTATCGAAACACTGTTGGCAAGTCCCGAACCGAGTGCTATCTCATCCAATGCTTCATGCATCATATTTTTAGAAATATAGCCCGAAAATCCGGGAACACCTGCAAGACTAAGGCCGGAAACAGCGAAGATCAGCATCAAAAGAGGTTTCTTCTTTCCGTAGCCCTTTAATTCATTTAAATCCAATGTACCGCATGCCTTGTAAATTCCGCCCACCGCAATGAACAATGCGGTTTTGATCAATGTATGATTAAGCATATGCAAAACGGTTCCGGTGTAGGAAAGTCCGCCGGGTTCAAGTACCATACATGCAAGTCCGGTCACTATAAATCCGATCTGAGAAAGTGATGAACAGGCAACCGTTTTCTTTAAATTGTTTGTAAATATCGCAAGAAGCGCTCCTGTAAACATCGTAGCACCGCCAAGGATCAGAAGAATGTTTCCCCATTCTTTGTTTCCTATGACTCCCAAAGCGGAAGATGTCAATATGATCCCGATAATACCGGCTTTAGACAGTATCGCAGAAAGAAAAGCCGTTCCCGGCGCAGGGCTCTGGGTGTAGGCATTGGGAAGCCAAACATGTAAAAGAAAGACTCCCGCTTTTGCTCCAAAACCCACCGATATCAGAATGACAGGTAAGAGCTTTTTATCTGCAGGTGCATTACGTGTTACGTTTATCAGTTCATCAAAGCTCAAAGTTCCGAAATTATGCGCTACGAGGAAGAGTCCGAAAAGCATCACCATTCCGCAGGCAACGGAGATCCTGAGGTAAACTCTGCCCGCTATGTCGCTTTCTTCTGTCTCTCTTTGGAAAACCCAAACAGTTGACGCCAAAGACATTATCTCAAAGAACATGAAACAGGTAAAGAAATCACCCGCAAAAAGCATTCCGACGGTGCAAAGGAAGGTTAAGATCCATGAAGCATAGAATCTGCCGTTCTTCTTACCGCCCTTCATGTGATCCGCAGCGTAAAAAGTGCAGATCAGGAACACCAAAAGCGAGACTCCGAAATAAAGAAGTCTGAAACCGTCACTTTTAAACGAAAGCCCTATTGAACAAAAATCATTTAAAAAATTCATTATATAAGTCCTTCCGCAACCTTTGAAATGTAGTCAATAAGCGGTGAAGAAAATACGCCCAAAAAGATGATGATGATCGACAAAACTATCAACGGAACTTTCATTAAAGGTCCGGGATCTTTAATGTCAGCAATCGTGTCCATGTTAAAGCCCGCTCCGGGGAAGTAGGCTCTGAAGATCAGCGAAAAGATGTAGATCGCAGTGAGTACGGCAGAGATCAGGATCGCAATGATGCCCACTGTTCCCAAAACACCTCCCGACTCAGCGGCTCCGGTCAGCAACTGCCACTTGCTTGAAAATCCGATGGTAGGCGGTACGCCCATAAGAGCCAGTCCGGCTATCGTGAACGCTCCGAAAGTTACCTTCATCTTTCTTCCGTAACCATAGATCTCATCCACATAAGCCTTTTCATACTTACAAAGCACAATACCCGCAACAAAGAAAAGGGTGATCTTTATAATACCGTGAAAAACGAAATGAGCAAGTCCGCCCGTAAGTCCTTCAGGTGTCATGAGTGATGCTCCGAAAAGCATATAAGAAAGGTTGCTTATGGTCGAATAGGCAAGTCTTCTTTTAAAATGCTGCTCTTTTAATGCCATTGAAGAACCATAGATTATGGTTATAACCGACATGATGACACAAAGGTTCTGTGCCCAGGTACCGTAAAGCAGATCTGTACCGAAGATATAATATATAACTCTGATGATGGCAAACGCACCGCAGTTCACCACTGCCACGGCATGAAGCAAAGCCGTGACCGGAGTGGGTGCCACCGATGCTGAAGGAAGCCAGCCGTGTAAAGGAAAAATGGCAGCTTTAACGCCAAAGCCAAAGAATGTCATCACAAAAATGATCCTTAAAACGCTTGCTTCCGTGCCTGTAAGGAACGCTCTGAAAAGTCCTCCGTATACAAAATCCGTGCTTCCGGCGCTGTTAAGTACAAACACCATTCCGATGAATGCAAATGCTGCACCGCCGATGGAATAAAGCACGTATTTTCTTCCTGCGGCAATGTTCTTTTCCTTCATTCCGTGCATTACGATGGGAAGTGTTACCAGCGTAAGGAATTCATAGAACACGTACAGAGTCAAAAGGTTCTCGGAAAAGGCAATACCGCAGGTTATACCGTAGGTTATCAGATAAAATGTGTAAAAAACATTCTCTCCGCCTTCATGGACCATGTACTCCAAGGCATATGAAACCGCGATGGGCCAAAGCAACGCAATGAGCCCCGCAAAGATCTTTCCCAGTCCGTCTGCTTCCAAAACGATCGGCAGACCCTTTCCGATGTCAAGCAAATGAAATTCTCCGATCTTCTCGGAATTCATTATCACAAAAAGGATCAAAAGCGAGTTTATGACTGACGTTATGAGAAGATAGATGTTTCTTCCTCTTCTGTTTTTAAAGCCGATCAATGCCAAAAGGGCTCCCGCCAATATGGGAAAAACGATCGGAAAAATGAGCAGGTAGTTCATAGTGTTCTCCGCTAAAATTAATGACTATAAAAACTAAAACAAATTGTAGATCATGTCAAAGGAGAGATTGTAAAAGATCTTGGCAAAAACTCCGAGGAGCAATGCTGTAACAGCAAGTAAAGCCATCACAACAAGCATACCTTTTTTTACTTTTCCGGAACGCTCAAGGTTCTCATCAAACTCTTCCACGTCCTGTCCCGGGAAAAAGCCCGCAACCACGATCGAAAGAAGGTAACCTGCGGTTAAAAGAGCGCTGATGAGAAGTATTGAAATCCCAACGTATCCGATCACCGTTTCTTTCATATCAAGTGCCCCCATGCAGAGGTACCACTTGCTGACAAAGCCGCAAACGGGCGGGATTCCCACAAGTCCCAGGGAAGCCACCGTAAATGTTGTCAATGTGACGGGAAGTGCTCTTCCCACTCCGCAGAGTTCGGTGCACTTGTGTTTTTCGGTTGAATAGATCACAGTGCCCGCATTCAGGAAAAGAGTTGTTTTAAGGCACGCATGATAGATCATGTGAAGGATCGCTCCGAACAATGAAACCGGATTCAGACACGCAATGCCGAAAAGTATATAAGATACCTGACTCACAGTTGAGTAGGCCAGTCGCTTTTTAAGAACGTTTTCTTTATAGGCGAGCATAGATCCCATAAAGACTGTAAGCAAAGCGATCAGAATAAAAGTCCACTGTACCCAGGTTCCTCTTAACAGATCCGGGCCTGCCACAAAAAACACAACTCTGATTATTCCCAGTACGCCGGCTTTGCAGATTATGCTCGAAAGAACTGCCGACGCGGGTGCGGGAGCTACGGGATGAGCTGAAGGAAGCCACCCGTGCATAGGGAAAAGTCCCGCTTTTGCTCCAAAACCAAGGATCATTAAAAATATCGAGACCAAAATGATGCCGTTGCTCTCAGCATTCACTGCGGGAAGGCTTCCGCCAGGAAGAAATTCAAGGCTTCCGCCCGTTGTTTTTGCGATAAACGCAAAGCCGAAAAGAGCAAAAGACGCACCGGCAATGGAATAATAAATGTATTTCTTTGCCGCAAACAGAGCTTCTTTCGTCATGTCATGCACAACAAGAACAACACTGGTCACGGTCATCAATTCGTAAAACATGTAAAATGTCAGAAGGTTACCTGCCTGAGCAAGTCCAAGAAGGACTCCCCAGACTACGAGATAAAAGCAGAAAAATGTTTTACCCGCCAGAGTCTTTACGTTCTGCTCCTCCTCGGTCTTCATGTCATCGTGGCGCATGTAGTCCGTTGCGTATATGCCTGTAAGGCAGAAGACGAATGAAGTCATCACTGTAAAGATCTGTGTGAAGAGATCCTTTTTCAGGACTGCCGAAACAAGATCCGTAAAGGAAAAGATCACCAGCTTTTCTGCGCCGAAAAAGACGTAAAGGCCGGAAATACAGGTCTCTGCAATAAAAAGCGTAATGAGAAGCCCTTTGCCGAAGCTGTGTCTGTGGTCTCCTTTTCGCTCATAGAAAGCAACAAGTATACCGCCGCAGATCGGAAACAGGATAGGTAAAATTGTAATCAGTTTTGTCAAGAAATCATTCATTAAACTTGCCTCTTCTATCTCATTTTAAGAGAACATCGTAAGTCCCTTGTTTATCAATTTGATGATCATATCACTGAAAGTACCTGCAAAAATGTTAAATGCAATGAAAAATGCCATTGCCATAATGTACTTTACCGTAGGTCTTGTGTTGTCCACTTCACTCTTCAATTCTCCCGCAACATTGGACACAGGGGTATAAAGTGCTATCAATGCTCTGAAGAAGTACAGACAGTTAAGGATCGTACTTATTGCAAGAGCCACCAGGATAACGATCATCTTTGTACTGCCCGCTTCAGCTGCCGCATCCGCAAAATTGATCTTTGATACAAAGCCCGGGAAGAAAGGAATTCCCACCATTGAAAAGGCACCGACCGCAAAAGAAACGCCCGCCACCTTGTTTCTGAAACCTGCTCCCTTGATCGCATCCAGCTTTGTAGAATGGCCGGACACTTCTTTAATGCCACCCAGGGATGTAAATATCATGGACTTTGTGGCACCGTGCGCAAAAATGTGGAAGATTGCAGCCACAACACCTGCTTCGTTTCCGATCCCAAAGCCCATAAAAATGTATCCGATCTGAGCTACCGAGGAGTAAGCGGTCATACGCTTAACGTCCTTCTGTGCAATGGCGAAGATCGAACCGAAGATCATTGCCATGATACCGAAAACAAAGATAATATCGTTAACACCTGTTTCAAGAACAACTTCCCAGCCGATGGCACGGTAGTAGATCTTGATCAGCAAGACGATATATGCCTTTAAAACAAGACTTGAAAGTATGGCGCTGGAGGATATGGTGGAAGCGGTGTGTGCATCCGGAAGCCATGAATGGAACGGGAACAGCGCGCTCTTGATCGAAAGTCCGATGGTGATCAATGCGATAATGATCGTAAAAGGCTCGGTATACTCTTTTATAGCGATGGTGTTTACGGCGTTTTTGATGTCAGAGAGCAAAAGATGCCCGGTAACGTCATAAAGAAGAGTAATTCCGATGAGCAAAAGACCTGAACCCAAAAGGCTCATGATCATGTATTTAACGGACGAGAAATAAGCTCTTCCGTTGCCCATTACCGCCACGAGTCCGGCAGCTGTAATGGTGTTGATCTCAACAAAAACGTATGCGGTGAAAATGTCGTTTGTGTAAGTAAGTGCCAGAAGCGAGCTCATCATAAGGCAGATCAATGTGTAGTACAGATTGATCTTGCTCTCTTCCACATCCTCAAAAATGTGCTTCTCTCCCGCAAGAACGGAAAGGAACATTATCACTGAGAAAAAAACGGCCAAAACGCCTTCCAGTACTCCCGCCCTCAGTTCATTTCCGAAGGGTGCCCCGAAATGTCCCATTTGGTAGATAAAGCAATCGTCCAGCTTTATAGTGTAGGCCAAAACTCCGGAAGAAAGGATGAGCAGCACCGCCAGAAGCGCGTAGGTCAGGTATCTTGCTGGGTTCTTCTTTAAAACCGAGCAGATGACTCCGCACATCAGGCAAGCGATGATGGAGAACATCGGAAAATTGGTGCAAAAATCCATTACTTGCCCTCCTTCCTGATGATCTGCATGATCTCATCCATTTCCAGCGTGTGGTAACGCCAGTAAAGTCTGATCGTGAGCGCAAGCATTACGGCCGTAACGCTGACGGAAACAACGATACCTGTCAGCACAAGGCCTGTGGGAATGGGATTTATGTAGCTTTCCATCTCTGTCACACCGTTTGTAACGATGGGCGCTTTTCTGCCGAAAACGAAGCCCTTTGCCGCAAGGAAAAGGTAAACGGAGGAATCCATGATGTTAAGTCCCATGATCTTCTTGATAAGGTTCGGATGCAGGAACAATGTGGTAAATCCTATACCAAACAGAATAATGGCAACGCCTTCGAAAAGGTTTGAACTGATGTAATCGATGACAGCCTGCATTTTACAGTCCTCCTTTTCTGAACATTCCGTAGAATGAATACATGGTACATGCAACCACCGCTCCGACGCAGATATTGAGCGGCAGGATAAGCCCGGAACTCAGGATGTCTCCGGGAGTTCCCTTTGATATAAAGCTGTGTATCCCGTTAGCTCCGGTAAAGAAGGCATATGTCTTCGAGATCGAGTAGAACAACAATGCACTTACGGAAACAACGGAAAATGTTTTTTGTGTAAAAAATCTCTCGGTCTTTTTAAAGCCAAAGGCATTAAGATAAAGTATCAGGCCCGCGCCGATGATCGCGCCTCCCGAAAAGCCGCCGCCGGGGCTCAAATGTCCGTTTACGATGATGTAAATACCGAAAGTGATGATCAGAGGAACGAGTATCATTGTAGCCCATGCGAGGATCGGATCATTCTTCGGTTCGTAAGCTCTGTCGTTTTCAAGATTAATGAATCTCTTTCCTTTTTCCGAATCGGGATCGATCTTAAGAAGGATCATAACGCACACAGCCGCAATAAAAAGCACATGAGACTCGCCGAGAGTATCAAACGCTCTGTAATCCAGTATCATTCCTGCGACAATGTTCACTGCACCCGTGTCCTTAATGCCGTCTTCTATGTATTTTTTCGAAACTTCATTGTTTGCCGGATTGGAAGCATCACCGTAATCCGGAAGGTTTGTTACGGTTGCGAGAAGAATTGCAATGATCGCCAAACAGGTAACAACAGCAAACAGGCGATAAAAACGCTCATACAGTTTTATCGCTCTTTTGTCGGTTTCCTCGGAACGTTCTTCAATAAGCTCAGTGATCTGAACCTTCTTTTTGTTCCATTCCGCTTCTTCAAAGAAATTCCTGTGCTTTCTTGATTCAAGCTCTTCGTTCTCTACATCAAAGCCCGATTGTTCATCGAAGAAATCTTTTTCACCGTTGACGAAGCGAACGATCTTTCTCCATAATGTTTTTTCGTAATCACTTCTGACTCTACTCATTTGTATCTCCCAAGATCACATGTCCGCAGATCTGTCTTTTTCTTTTTCATCCAAAGGTGCACTGTTGTCTTCGTTCTTTTGATCGTTCATTGCATGGATCTTTTTAAGAGTTACGAAGAAAAGAACGGAAGTAACTCCTGCTCCCACGGCCGCTTCTGTAATAGCGAGATCCGGGGATTCCAAAACCATCCACAGGATCGACATTATAACGCTGTAAGACATGAAAATTATAACCGAGGTAAGAAAATTTTTGCTGAAGCATGTGCAAATGGCACATATGATCAGAAAGCCCAATAAAACTACGGTAAATGCGTTGATCATTTGTTTTCTTCCTCCTTTTCCAACTCTTTTAAAGAAACGGATCTGTATTCCTTACCTTCGGCATCGGGATCCGTAGTATACTCAAGTTTTGCAATAAAATGGCTTGCAACGGGGCTTGTGATCCAAAGGAACACAAGGATCAAAACCGATTTAAGAGAAATGAACTGAAATCCGTAATAAACCACCGCTCCCGAAACAGCCAGAAGAATTCCGAGTGTGTCTCCGAGCGCAGCAGCATGCATGCGGTTCAAAACATATTTAAACTTATAAACTCCGAAGGTGGCAGTAATATAGATCAAAGTACCCAAAATGAAAAGTACTGCCGCAACAATCTCTCTGATCATTTGCTCTCCTCCTTCTCTTCACTTTCGATCGTTTCCGCATCTTCTACGGCTCTCTCTTTGTAAACGCCCATATAAACCTTTGTCAAAACCACCACCGAAAGAAACGAGATCAAAGTGTACAAAATGGCAACATCAAGAAGCCATCCCTCGTCCAAAACAATGGAAAGCATGATAATGATCACATCAGTCATGGTACCGACCATATTTACACCCATGATCCTGTCCGCAAGTCTGGGTCCCTTAATAACCCGAACAAGCGCAAAGATCATGCATATGCCCAGCACACAGATACAGGTATTGAGAATGTAAGACAAAAAACCGCTCATGTTCTGTCACTCTCCATTTTCTTAAGCTGTTTTACAAATACAGAATCGTTGATCCCAAGTCCCATTTCTCTGTCAAGGCAATGCACAGTGTACTTGTTGCCCTCAAGATGAATGGTGATGGTTCCGGGAGTCAGGGTTATGGATTCGGCCAAAACCACATCGTGGCCTTCGCCTTTAAAGTTTTTCCTGAAAGTGACCACTCTGGGCTCCACTTCAAGTTTGGAATTGTAAATGTAATAGATGACCTTGCAATTTGCAACGATCACCTCTTTTATAAGGATCAGAATATACAACAGAAACCTGAAGATCTTCTTGGCAAGACGAAGCTCAGTCTTCGGACTGTAGCCTACAAACCTGTATAAAAACAGATAAAGGGCTACGCAAATAAGAGCCCCTATCGTTAAAATTTCCCATGTGAATTTTCCGTTTAAAATGATCCAAAAAAGAAGAAGCAAAAACAGCATGTGGTTCCTCCCTTAAAAAAGCACCAAGCGCTGTTGTAATATCGCTGGTGCTTAGCATTGGCTTGATTATTTCTTATTTTTCAAAAACTCGGGAATGTTAATGCCGTTCTTTTCACCCGAAGCATTGCTGGGAGTCGAAAGGTTTTGCTGAACATTTGTCTGCGGCCTTACCGGCTGAGTGAATGAATTGGGTCGGTTTTCAAAAGAAGCATTTGCCTTGGGAGCAGGCTGCGGCGCTCTGGGAGCCTGAGTTCCTGCTGCGGGCTGATTACCCGAAAATGCTTTCGACTTCTGCATGAAGCTGGGAATTCCTCCGGAAAAACCGCTGCTCGTTCTTGGAGCTGAAGAAGCTGTGCTTCCTGTGTTTGCAGAGGCAGTTGAAGAATTGCTTCTGCCAAGGAACGAGAAATTGGGCGTTCCAAAGTTCAAACCGTAAGAACTTCCCATTCCGGGAGCTGATTCAATACCTGTAGCAATGACTGTAACAGAAACCGTGTCAGTCATAGACATGTTGTCATCGGCACCGAAGATAATGTTAGCACTCTTATCCGCAAGCTCGCGAACCTTATCGGCAGCTTCCTGAACCTCGAGAAGTGCAATATCTCCGGAGAAGCTAAGGATGATATCCTTTGCACCGTTGATCGTTGTCTCCAAAAGAGGTGAAGAAATAGCTTCATCAATAGCCTTAATGCACTTATCATCACCGGAACCGTAACCGATACCGATGTGAGCAATGCCCTTGTCCTTCATAACCTTGGAAACATCAGCAAAGTCAAGGTTGATGAGAGCTTCCTTGGTCATAAGGTCTGTAATGCCCTGAACGGACTGTTTCAAAACTTCATCTGCTTTCTTGAGAGCTTCTCTCATGGAAGTTCTCTTGTCAACTATCTGAAGTAATTTATCATTGGGAATGACAATGAGCGTATCAACGTTGTGACGAAGTTTTTCAATTCCGCCGATAGCATTTTCCATACGCACCTTGCCTTCAAAGGAGAAGGGTTTTGTTACCACACCTACTGTCAAAATGCCCATTTCTTTAGCGATCTGAGCAATGACGGGTGTAGCGCCTGTACCTGTTCCGCCACCCATACCACAGGTAACGAAAACCATATCCGCACCGCGGATAACTTCAGAAATCTCCTCACGGCTCTCTTCTGCGCTCTTTTCTCCCTTTTCGGGATCAGCTCCGCAGCCGAGTCCTTTTGTAAGTTTCTCACCGATCTGTATGCAAGTAGAAGCCTTGCAGTTACTAAGTTGCTGCTTGTCTGTGTTAGCGCAAACAAAATCGATGCCGCTAATGGCTTCATCAATCATTCTGTTGACGGCATTGTTGCCTGCTCCGCCGACTCCTATTACAAGAATTTTCGCATTACTCGAATAATTGTCACTGGTAATCTCGATCAAGAGTCCGCCCTCCTTAAAATCAAAAATGTATTATGCACAAATTAATTAGAATCCGCTTTAAAACGAAATATCAAAAATTTATCCCCAAAAGCACAACATCTTGTGTTGTAAATTTTCTCAAATCAAAAGCTAATGTATATAATATAGTTATTTTCGCAATAAATCAAGCCCCTTTTTCAAGGATTTTTTTCTTTCTTTGGCGAGGTTTTTAAAACAATATCGGTATTTTCTTCGGAATAATTTCTAAGGTCAAGAGTTCCACCTATTTCCGCCGCTTTTTCGTAAACTCCGTCCAAAGCGGAAAGCGCCGTATCATATTCTTTTTTCTTTCCCAGAAGAATTTCCAGATCGCCCATGTATAAAGTCACTTCGTTAAATGAATTGAAATTTATCTCTTCTATGGGTATACCGTACTTTTTTAAAAGTTTTGTAACGCTTAAGACCACTTCAAAAAGGGATTGTTTTTGTATGTTCAGCTGCTTAAAAACAACCGCTTCGTCGAATTCAAGTCCCGTAACCGCCGGGACACCGTCCGGCCTTGTCGCGGTGCTTTCGGTTATGAAGCCGTCCTTGTCAAAGCAAAAGTAGCTGCCCATAACTTCTATGCATCCTACAACATCGTTTTCATAAACTCTGATGGCTACTGTATTCTTGTCGATCAATGTAACCGTATAGGTGTCAACAAAAGGAATGTCCTCTTTTTTATCTATCTTATTTTTTATCCAAAAAGCAAGTGTGTTGGAAAAGATCCCCTCATGTCCGAGCATATCATAAAACTCCGAAGGATCGTATCTTGTTAATCCCCGGATCGAAACATTGTACAGTCCGGTGGAAGCCACTATTCCGATGCTGAGTACAATGATAAGTATAAACAGAACGATATTCAGCTTTCCGATCCTTGCATTATTCATAAGCTCCAAAGGTTAATCCACATTTTTAATGTGATAAGAAACCGACAAAACCATTCCAATCTCACAAAGTAAAAGAACAAGTGACGTTCCGCCGTAACTGATAAAGGGCAGCGCTATGCCTGTTGCGGGAATGGTGTTTGTAACAACCGCAATGTTCATTACCGCCTGTATCCCTATGTGTGCCATAACTCCTATGCAAAGAAAGCTTCCGAAAAGATCCGATGCATTGATTGCAACCGTGTAGATCCTCCAGATGAGGAGAACAAAAAGCAGGATTATGCAGATCGCTCCCACAATTCCCAATTCCTCGCAGATTATGGAAAAGATCATATCGTTGTGAGATTCGGGAACGTAGCCCAGCTTCATCGAGCTTTCTCCCAGTCCTTTTCCCGTGAGCCCTCCGGAAGAAATGGCATACAGGCCTCTCCTGATCTGATAACCTGCAGATGACGTGTCCACATTGAGCCAGCCTTCGATCCTTTGGCCTCTGAAACCGGCTCCCAGAAAAATATATGCAGCTACAGCTCCGCAAGCCAGGATCGCCATCAGGATAAAGTACCACCATCTTTTACTTGAAACAAAGCAGATAACAAAGAAAACGCCAAGCAATACAACAGAGGTGCTCAGATCTTCTTTGGCCACAAGCAGGATAAGCGGTGCCATGTAAACACCCGCCCTTAAAAAGCCGCCGATTTTGTTCATTTTTTTCGGCGCCGCATATGCAATAAAGGCAGTGAAAACGATTACGCAGATCTTAGTTATTTCGGAGGGCTGAAAACTACCGATCTTCGGAATCTCCAGCCATCTTTTTGCGCCATAGATCTCTTCTCCGACAAAGAGCACGATGACCTGTAAAAAGATACAGAGGGCATACAGTAAGTAGACAGCCCTGACACGCAGAAATGAGAGTTTTGCTATATAAAGCTTATAATCAACATGCGAAACTATGAGCATGGCAATTACACCGATGATCGCATAGTTTCCCTGTCTTTTTAAATAAAAAGCTGCATTTCCGAATTTTTGAGTTGCCGTGTAAGAGCTCGTGGAATACAAAAATACAAGCCCCAGCCCCACAAGAAACAATGTGAGTATCAAAAGGCCGTAATCATAGGCGCGATAAGATCTCCTTCTCTTCGGTGCTTCTGCGGAAGGAGTCTCGGCTGTGGTTTCATTCTGTTGTAAATTTTCATCTTGAAATGACATTTACTTCGCCTTCATCATATTCCGGATCATAAACTGTGTTGGAGGGATCGGTTACAACCTGTTTTCCGTCAACCGACTTTAATTTGTAATTGATCTCACCTTCAGGATAAAGCCTCAGGTAAGGAAGGATCTCTTCCGCAATATCAGTAAACAAAGACATGGCGGTTGCGCATCTGGAAGCCTTCGCACTGTCATGACATTCATCAACAACGATGTAGATCACCACATCCATTTCTTCGTCTTCAACAAATCCAAGGAATGAAACCAGATACTTTTCAGCATCTCGAGGGAGCTTCTGGCTGGTACCTGTCTTTCCTCCGATGAGATAACCGTCGATCTTTGCACTTGTTCCCGTTCCGTTTGATACAGTCAGATAAAGTGCGTCTTTTATAAATTCACCTGTACTTTCGGATATTGTCTTACCCACTGCAACAGGATCGTTTTTCTTAACGATCGTTCCGTCGGCACTTTGAATTTTCCTTACAATATGTGGCTCGTAATAAGTCCCTCCGTTTATCAGAGATGAAAACGCCGAAGCCATCTGGACCATGGTTGCGGTAAAGCCTTGTCCGAAAGAACTTGTGGCAAGCTCGGTCTCATTTAATTGTGAAACAGAGAAGCTCTGGCCCGCAGCTTCGCCCGGAAGATCTATGCCTGTGGTACTTCCTATGCAGAACTTTTTCTGGTAATCAGCGAAGATCTCTCTTCCTTCCAGCTTTGCAACCTGCATCAAAGCATCGTTGCAGGAAAACATGATAGATTGCACCAAAGAAATGTGTCCGTGTCCTTTTTTGTTGGAGCACTTGATCCTTACGTCTCCCGGAAAATCCTCGCCGCCGTCGCAATCCCACATGCTGTCCTTGGTGATGCACGCTTCTTCAAGCGCAGCAGCCACGGTAAACGGCTTGTACATAGAACCCGGTTCGTAGGCATCGCTCACGCAGAAATTTCTCCACATATCAAAAAGAGCTTCTTTCTGCTGTTCATCACTCATGAGTGCAAGTTCCTCGGCAGTATAAAGTCTCGACATATTGCGGGGATCATTGAGATCATAGCTGTAATTGGATTGCATTCCGTAAATTTCTCCGGAATTTGCATCCATTACGATGACTCCAAGGTTCTCCGCACCGTATTCATTCAAAAATTTATCGGTGTAGTTTTCTATGATCCTTTGGATGTTTGCATCTATCGTAGAAACACAGGTATTGCCGTCCACAGGTTCCTTAACAGTGTTAACGATATTGAGTGTTCCGTCGTAATAACCGTAATTTCTTCCGTTGGATCCTTTAAGAACATCGTTGTAATACTGTTCAATGCCATAGGAGCCTTTTCCGTTCGCATCAATAAATCCGATCACATGAGAAGCAAGAGTACTGTTGGGATAGACACGCTTGTAGCCCTCCTCGAACCATATGCCTTTTACATTGTTGCCCTCTTTACCGAGAGCGGCAACGTAATCGGTAAACGCACATTTTTCGGAATAACTCAGTTCTTTTTTCAGGATAACGTATGAGGACTGAGATTTAGAGTTCAGAATGTTTCTGAGATCGGCGTCATTAAAACCGTAAACGGTCTCCAGAGCAGCAAGCACCGCCTCGGTGTAGGAAGTCCTGGTCAAAGCGACTTTGGGATCGAGGATCAGATTGTAAACGATTTCTCCCGTAGCGAGAATGTTACCGTTTCTGTCAAGGATGTCACCCCTCTTGCAAGGAACTTCGGAAGTCACATAACTTCTGAGCTCAAGAGCCCCCTTTTTGTATTTATCCTGATTGGAAATGTAAACGATCCTGGCGATCAGGCCGATAAGGGCCGCAAGAAAAACGCAAAAAACAACCAAAAGCTTTATCTGCATTTTGGCTGTTATCTTTTTCTCTTTTTTTGTTTTTCTTTTTCTTAATCCGGTGTCATCCATATCAGTTCGCGTTAATTTCTCGCGGAATAATCTCTGTAATATGAACTTCCCTCATTTTCATAGAAATGAATCTCGTTTTTGTTGGGATAAACCATTCCGAGTGCGCCTACAGCCACATCATAAACATAGTCAAGGTCATAGCTCACTGTGTTTAAGGATGATTCGAGAGCATTGTTTTCGCTTTCCGTAGCTGAAATAGCATTGTCAAGAGAAGTTATCTGCTTTTCCAATTGTACAATATCGGATTGGATTTGTAAATAATTAATGCAGATGTAGAGGGTAACCATAATGGCAACCGCAAGCACTCCCGCAAAGAAAAGATCCACCGCTCTTCCTACGCCGGGCTTTACTCTTCCTTCATAACCGGGTTCGGGTTCGTAACGCTTTATCTCATGTTCCCGGGGGATTCTTACGGGTTCTGTTTGAACCGAGTACTCCTCTAAGACTCTTGCTGCGCTTCCGTCCTCGAAAGGTACCGAGTAGGTTTCTGTATTTAAATTCACATTGTTCTTCTTTAATTCGTCGTTCTTCATAATATATCCTCTTTATCTTAAGCTCTTTCAAAAATCCTGAGCTTTGCACTCTTTGATCTGGAATTCTCCTCCAATTCCTTTTCCGAAGGAAGTATGGGCTTGTTTGTGATCACTTTGCCTTTGCTCTTCTTTCCGCAAACGCACACCGGAAAATTCGGAGGGCAGGTACAAGGGTTTTCGTTTTTCTTGAAAGCTGATTTTACGATCCTGTCTTCGAGTGAGTGGAAAGTAATGATGCAGAGCCTCCCGCCGGGTTCCAGCAGGTCGATCATGCCGTCTATGGAATCTTTTAAAACATCAAGTTCTCTGTTGAGCTCGATCCTTATGGCCTGAAATGTCTTTTTCGCCGGATGCCCGGTCGCCATTCGGATCTTTGCGGGGATTGCTGCTTTAATGCAGTCAACCAGTTCAAATGTAGTTTCGATCTCTTTTTCTTTTCTCGCAGCCACTATGTGCTTTGCGATATTTTTTGCAAACTGGTCTTCTCCGTAATCACGGATGATCCTGAAAAGATCGTTTTCCGAATAGCCGTTAACAATGTCCCTGGCCGTTCTGTCAGCCCTGTCATCCATTCTCATGTCGAGAGGTGCGTCATTGTGGTAGCTGAAGCCTCTCTCCACCGTGTCGAGCTGGTAAGATGAAACACCGAGGTCAAGGAGGATCCCCGAAACACGCTCATGTCCGAGACTCCGGACCACTGAGACCATGTTTTCGTAATTGTCTCTGACTATTTTCACATTGTTAAAAGTCGAAAGTCTTTCGCTTGCCGCTTTGATGGCATCTGCATCCTGATCGATCCCGATGAAGTTACCGGTGTTATCAAGAAGCCTGCAGACCACGCTTGCGTGTCCCGCTCCGCCGAGGGTTCCGTCCACGTAGGTTCCGCCCTGTCTCACATTCAGTCCTTCGATTGTTTCATTCAGCATTACCGAATAATGCTTAAATTCTCCCATGGTTCTCTCCTTCTTGCTTCTTTAGAAGCTGAGACCGAATTCCGACATGTGATCGGCTATATCATCCACAGAGTCGTAGGTGTTGTTGGCATCCCAACGTTCCTTGCTCCAGATTTCAATCTTGTTTACAACTCCCACCGAAACCACGTCCTTCGTGATGCCGGCATGTTCTCTGAGCTTTGCGGGGATCATCACTCTTCCCTGCTTGTCGCTCTCGCATTCCACGGCTCCCGCCATGAAGTAACGCTGCATCTGTCTTGCTTCCTTGGTTCCGGGAAGTCCTTTCAGTTTTTCAACGAACTGTTCCCATTCGTTCATAGGGTAAATGAAGAGGCATCCGTCTGTTCCGAGAGTAAGGACAAAGTGTTCGCCCAGAGAATCACGAAACTTTGTGGGCACGATGATCCTGCCTTTTTCGTCTAATCCGTGTTCGTATTCTCCCATAAACATAGGCTTTGTCCTCCTTTCTGAGAATTCTCCACTTCGTTCCACTTATCTACCCTTTTACACCATTTTACACCACAAAACAATTTTTTTCAAGTGTTTTTTCATTGAAAACCCATTGTTTATGGGATTTTTACAAAGTTTCAGAGGTGGAGGGAAATTACGGGCATATAAAAAAAGAACAGCTCAAAGGCTGTTCTTCGCATAAAAAAAGCACCGGGAAAACCGGTGCGAAAAATCATATACGAAGGGGTCCCTCCCCCGCTAAAGCGGCGGTCCTCCCCTTTGTCATACATTAAATCTGAAAAGAACAACGTCACCGTCCTGAATAACGTAGTCCTTACCTTCGGAACGTACAAGTCCTTTTTCCTTGGCTGCGTTCATGCTTCCGCATTCCATGAGCTGGTCGTAAGAAACGATCTCCGCACGGATGAACCCTCTTTCAAAATCCGAATGGATCTTGCCTGCCGCCTGAGGAGCTTTCGTGCCCTTCTTGATCGTCCATGCTCTGGACTCCTTGGGGCCGGCGGTAAGGTAGCTCATGAGTCCCAGAGTATCGTAGCTGGCTGCGATCAATTTATCAAGTCCGCTTTCTTTGATACCCAAGTCTTCAAAGAACATTTCCTTGTCTTCGTCGCTGAGTTCACTCATTTCCTGCTCGATCTGAGCGCTGATAACGAAAACCTTGGAGCCTTCCTTTGCCGCAATGTCTCTGACCTTTGCAACATAGGGATTGGAATTTCCGTCGTCCTTAAGGTCTGTGTCCTTAACGTTTGCCGCATAGATCACAGGCTTTGCGGTGAGAAGATTATATTCCGCAAAGAACGCTTCTTCGTCCTCATCCGCAAGTTCAAAAGTCTTGGCCATATTTCCGGCTTCAAGATGCTTTTTAAGCCTTTCAAGCATATCTGTTTCTTTTCCTGCAGCCTTGTCCATTTTTGCCATTCTGGCAACCTTTGAATATCTTCTTTCAAGGACTTCAAGATCCGAGAAGATAAGTTCAAGATTGATCGTCTCAATGTCACGTCCCGGATCGACAGAGCCCTCTACGTGAATAACATTTGAATCATCAAAGCACCTTACAACATGTACGATGGCATCAACTTCACGGATGTTTGCGAGAAACTGGTTTCCCAGGCCCTCACCCTTGGACGCACCCTTAACAAGTCCCGCAATATCAACAAATTCAACAATCGCAGGTGTGGTTTTCTCCGAATTGTAAAGCTTTGTCAGCGCATCAAGTCTCTTATCGGGTACCGCAACAACTCCAACATTGGGATCGATAGTACAGAAAGGATAGTTTGCGCTTTCTGCTCCTGCCTTTGTAAGCGAATTAAACAATGTGCTCTTTCCCACATTGGGAAGACCGACTATACCAAGTTTCATATTTATGTATCTCCTTTAAAAACCTTATCAGGTTAAACTGTTCAATATTTTTTCAAAACCGAGTTATCATTGTACTACAACGTTTTGTAAAATTCAATCTTAAATCTTTTATATTGCGGATGCAGCAGGATCACTGCCCCAAAACATGATTTGATATCTCAAAGGCATTGCTGTTAGCAAGCCGATAGAATTCAAGGTAGATCCTCTGAACGATCTCTATAACCTCTTTATCAGACATTCTGTATAAGGGCAAGAGTAAAAGATCGTTTCCGCAATGCACGTATCCGCCTGTTACGCTGTAGATCCTTCCGACTGCATATTCAATGGCATTTATGGTATCATCCATCTGCTCCTTGTTATAACCGCAACCGTTTCTTCCGCTCACTTTCAGAACTATCATCATAAGGTCTCTGCCGCAACGTTCTTTAACATGTTTCAAAACAGTCATTAATTTCTCGTCATCAAATTCCGCATCCTGTCCGAACTCTTCCATAATGAGCCCGATCTCGTCTTCCACTGCGACCGTGATCATGTTTTTGATCTTGACTCCATTTTCCGAAATAGGGAATGCACGCCCATAAGCATCGATAGCTGTAAGTTTTCCTTCATCAAATAGTTTCAGGAATATGTCCGTAAGCTCCGGATCGAATTGTTTTCCCCTGTAGGCCAGGATCTCGTCCCTTATGACTTTTTTATCCATTCCTTTTCTGTAAATACGATCCGAGTACATCGCATCGTAAGCATCCGCGATCGATACTATCCTTGCATGTTCCGGAATGCTTTTCCCCGAGAGCCCCGTAGGATAGCCTTTTCCGTCAAATCTCTCATGATGAAACCTCGCCACATCCGCAGCTCCCCGGAAATTTTCAAGATGCTGCAGAATGTCTCCTCCTATGGATGTATGGGACTGGACAACAAAGTACTCTTCATCGGACAGTTTACCGGATTTATTGAGAACCACATCCGGAACTCCGATCTTACCGATGTCATGAAGCAGTCCTTCCTGTTTCAGGATTTTCAGTTCTTTATCCGAATACCCCAACTGTCTCGCTATCATAACGGCATACTGCGCCACACGGTAAGAATGACCGTTGGTGTATCTGTCCTTTGCATCGATTGATGTGGCAAGCGCTTCGATCATCTGAAAAGAAAGCTTTTCCACATCGTTGGCTTTTTGTTCCGCAAGCACTGTCTGCTTTTCGACTTCCTCATTCAAAGTATTTTCATGATCGATCTGAAAGAGCGTCGTAATGTGATACTGGATCATAGCCGTGGAATTAAGGATAGTGGAGCACAAAAACAGCAAAGGAAACCTGTTCAAAAAGGTCTCTGTGTAGTAATTCAACATTTCTGCTCTTAACGGGGAATAACTCATTATGATAAACAGGATCTCATAATAAAGAGATAGAAAAAGTCCGTACTTTACGCTCAGAAAGTAAGAGAAAACAACCGGAACCAGCATGGTCCAAAGGATTGCAAAGCCTTCATTGACACCGAGAAGAGCGTAATACGTGAAAATGAAAACAGATACGTAAACAGCTATCAAAACGCATACATTTCTGTTGTTCAAAAAATAAGAGCAAAAAGCCGCGGCCAACCCCAACATCGCGATTACTCCCGTTGTTATGGTGACCAGCCCTTTGTCCTGAACAATATTGATAATGGTCATTCCAGTTCCGACTGCAGCAATTACACAGCCGAGGAATGTAATAGCAAGCATATTCTTTCTGAGCCGTTCACCGGTGTAGATCGACCTGCCCAACATTATCCATACATTTTTGATCGTACTAAACATAGCTTTCTTTCGTTTCCCTTTACTGATAACGATTTCCCTAAGCCATAATACCCCTGAATCTCTTAATATTATCCTCAATATCTCCGCCAAAGATCGCTGTACCCGCAACTATGGTATCAACTCCGGATCCCAGCACAGACTCGAGATTTGAAAGATTGATCCCGCCGTCCATTTCCAAACGGCAGGAAGGATTGACCTTTAACAATTCTTTTTTTATGGCCCTCGCCTTATCCAGAGCTTCGGGAATAAACTTCTGTCCTCCGAAGCCGGGATGAACACTCATTACAAGGACAAGATCTGCCATTCCGACAAAAGGAAGGATCTCCTTTACATCGGTTTCCGGATTTAAAGTAATTCCGGCCTGCATTCCCACCTCTTTCACCTTTTTCATGGTACAGGCCGTATCTTTACAGGCCTCCACATGGACGGTAAGCAGATCGCTGCCCGCATTTTTAAAATCCATTATATATCTCTCGGGATCAACAACCATCAAATGAGTATCAAAGAAAAGACCGCATTGCTTTCTGATACTTGCGATCACAGGCATTCCAAAGGATATGCTCGGAACAAACATTCCATCCATCACGTCCACATGAAGCCATTTGATATCATTTTTTTCAAGTGTATCCAGCTGAGGCTTTAATCTTCCGAAGTCAGCCGCCAGCATGGAAGGCGAAAGTATATTCATCAATATTTCCTTCTGTTCTTTAACTCGTTATAAAGCAAAACATAATTGTCATATCTGTTTTTGGATATCTTGCCGTTTTCAAGCATTTCCTTTACGGCACAATCCGGTTCACTGATGTGTGAACAGCCGGTAAATCTGCATTTCCCGATGCAGGAGCACATCTCCGGATAATACTTTTCCAATTGTCCCGCTTCTATTCCCATAACATCAAAGGAAGTAAAGCCGGGAGTATCGAAGATCCAAGCATCTTCATCGACTTTCATCAACTCCGAATGACGGGTCGTGTTCTTTCCGCGCATGATCTTTTCGGAAAGCTCTCCCGTTTCCATCTTTTCTCTGCCAAGAAAGAAATTGACCAACGTTGATTTACCTACGCCCGAAGGACCGGCCAAAACAGTCGTTTTTCCCTTTAACAGTTCTTTAAGCTCTTCTGTACCTTCATGTTTTTTGGCTGAAATAAAACGGATTTCATAGCCTGAGCCCGAAAATCCGTTTTTTATAGTCTCTATTTCAGCATCGGAAGCAAGGTCCGACTTATTAAAAACAAGAACAG
Organism: Lachnospiraceae bacterium; assembly: GCA_024691875.1. GTDB lineage: Bacteria > Bacillota > Clostridia > Lachnospirales > Lachnospiraceae > RGIG3528. The sequence continues at coordinate 27,449 of JAILNG010000094.1, forward strand.
TGGGCACTCCTGCCATCTCCATATTAATGAGAAAGCGATCCGCCAGGTTCAGATTCGGTTTAGGAGCATTTATGGCAAAAACAAGCATGGCCTGAGAAGCATTGGCCACTTCCGGCCTGATGAGTTCGCTTGTTCTTGGGGATATATCGGAAATCAGTCCCGAACCGTCTTCAAGAAGTTCAACAGTTACATTATCGCCCACAAGAGGCTTGATCTTGTCTTTTCTGAACTTACCCTTGGGCTTACATTCCAAAAGACCGATCTCCGTATCCGTAAAATAAAGTCCTCCGACTCCTTTAACAATTCTTCCCTGCACTACTGTTCATTAACCTCCAGATTTACAATCTGCGTGCCGATGTCCTGTCCGTCAAGATAAGCGGTGACGTACGCTTCTCCGGTGGTGAGCTGTCCGTAATCCACATCGCCGTTGGCGAATTCAGTGTAAAGCTTAAAGGAATAAACTCTGGAGAATGTACTGTAGTCAACTACATAGTACTGCTCATCGGCAGAAGCATTCTCGTAATCTACATAGATAATTGACGAGTAATCGCCCTGTGCAATTTCAAAGAACAGGTTCGATGTATAGAACGAATTGCAAGGGTTACGCATCTGTGTTGTATCATAAGTAACAGAGTAATAGTTTCTTCCGTAACCCGGTGCAGGTGACGGAGTTACGTCAGCAGGCATGGGTCCCATGCTGAGAACAACATCAACAGATGATCCCAGAACAATGGTCTTGTCAGCAGCTACAGACTGTGTGATAACACAGCCGTAAGCAACTTCAGTGCTGTAATCGTAAGTAACTTCACCGAGCTTAAGTCCGGCATTTTCAAGAAGTTCCTTGGCAACCTGTTCATTCTTTGTGAGAACATCAGGTACATTTGTGTATTCATCAGGCTCACCGAGGCTCACATAAAGCATTATCGAGTCTCCCGAATGAGCTATGGTTCCAACCTTGGGTTCAGTACTGATGACCTGCCCCGCAACAATGGAATCACTTCTTCTGAACTGAGGAATAACTTCAAAGCCCATAGCTTCAAGCTGGCTGGTAGCTGCAGCCTGAGTGAGGCCGATCAGTCTGGGGATGGTAATGGGTTCTCCGCCCGCGGAAAGTGTGAGCTTTATCGTCTGATTTACAAGCACATCGGCGTTTGCCACAGGATACTGTCTTATGACAGTTCCCTCATCCTGAGTCGAATACTCTGCGTCTTCGTAAACAATGGTAAAATCAGGAGACTTGGCATACATGAAGTTCTCCGCATCTTCCTTTGTGTATCCGAAAAGATTGGGCATGGAAATGGTCGCAACCTGTGTGGGAACAGGTGTGGTACTTACCTGTGAGGAAATTCCGGGGGTAGGTGTGGTGTTTCCGTTGCCGTTTCCCGAACCTCCGAAAAACTTGAAGCAAAGAAAAGCCGCAAAGATCACAAGTCCAATAGCAGCAATTATGGTGATCACAATAATGACCTTTTCAAACTTGGAATCAATGGTATCGAGCTCTTCAAATTCTTCCCGCAAAACCTTACCGTTATTGTACTGGTTTTGCTGTCTTGCATAATTGTCATTGTAAGCTGTCTGCTGAACGGGAGCTGCAGCAGCCTGATTCTGGATCTCTGAAGTCTCCGCACTTGTAAAGGTCCTTGTTCTTCCCTCTACGCCGCTGTTAATGCGTACAAAGTCTCCATCGGGATTTGTGATGGAGTGCTTTAAATCTATGATAAGATCCGAAGCCGAGCTGTAGCGGTTTTCAGGATGCTTTTGCATACACTTCTGAACGACCTTATCCAAAGAATAAGGAATGGAAGGAACCAATTCTCTTGCAGGCTTCGCCTCCAGCTGAATATGTTTTAAAGCAACCGAAACATCGGACTCTCCTCCGAAAGGAAGCTGGCCCGTAAGCATCTCATATAAAGTTACACCCAATGAATAGATGTCGCTGCGTTCGTCATAATAGCCGCCTCTTGCCTGTTCGGGCGAAAGGTAATGAACAGAGCCTACGGCATTTTGAGTGTAGGTATCGGAAGAAACCACCTTTGCGATACCGAAGTCGGCAACTTTAACCTTACCGTCCCTGGAGATCATAATGTTCTGCGGTTTAATGTCTCTGTGAATGATACCGTGTTCATGAGCGGCTTCCATGCCCTGAGCTATCTGGATACTGATACCGACAGCTTCTCTGACTTCAAGTCTGCCCTTCTTCTCAATAAACTTTTTAAGGGTAATGCCTTCAACAAGCTCCATTACGATATAATGAAACCCCTTGTCATCTCCGACATCGTAAACGCTTACAATGTTAGGATGAGAAAGTCCCGCAGCTGATTTGGCTTCATTTTTGAAACGCGAAATAAAGCTCTTATCATTGGAAAATTCGGATTTCAATACTTTAACCGCAATCAGACGGTTCAGTCTGGTGTCAACGGCTCTGTAAACATCCGCCATACCACCGGAACCGATCCGTTCCTTGATCTCATATCTTTCGCTAAGTAATGTGCCTGTTTCTATCATAAGTTCCTCCGGTAAAAGGTTTAAGCATTTATATCTCAGTCAAGACAACAGAAATATTGTCTTTTCCACCACGTTCATTGGCCAGATCCACAAGTGTCCGGGCCTTTTCTTCAAGAGTTTTCTTTTTGTCTTCCAGACAATCGTTCATTTTGTCATCATCAACCATATTCGACAAGCCGTCGGAGCAAAGAAGGATAATGTCTCCGCTTTCGATCTCCGTTTCAAAAAAATCCGGTTCTACGACTGATTCGACTCCTATCGCACGGGTGATAATGTTTTTCTTGGGATGATGAGCCGCATCCTTTCTTTCAAGTTCACCGTTCTGTATCATATTCTCCACAAGAGAATGGTCCACGGTGATCTGTCGCAGCCCGTCGGTTCTTGAAAAAAGATACATTCTGCTGTCTCCGACATTGGTAACGGTCACTGTTCCGTTATTTATCACGGCAGCTACAAGGGTAGTTCCCATTCCCTTGTATTCGGGAGTTCTGAGAGATTCGGTATAAACATGCTCGTTAACGGCATTTACTATGCTTTGCAATCCCCCAAGCAATGTTTTGAATTTTCCGCCCTTAGCCTCTTTTATAAAGTCATCAACGCAAAATCGCGATGCATAGTCCCCGGCTTTGTGACCTCCCATTCCGTCTGCAACAATGTACAGATTCGGAAGAATGCCGATGGCTTCATCGCTCCTGAATATAAAGTCCTGATTTATTGCGCGTTGTCTCCCAATATCGGTTAAGGCTGCGGATTTCAATTGCTCTCCTCCATAAAACTTCTTCTCAACTGTCCGCATGCAGCATCAATGTCTGTGCCCATACTCCTTCTAATAGTAACATTTATTCGGTATTTTTCAAGTATATTTTTAAATTTAGCTACATTGTTATCACCCGATTTAACAAAATTTCTTTCTTTTATTTTGTTGACCGGAATAAGATTAACATGACAATTCTTGCCTTTTATCAGCTGTGCAAGCTGTTCGGCCCTTTCTGCGGAATCATTTACACCATCGATCATACTGTATTCAAAAGTGACTCTTCTTGAAGTTTTTTCAAAAAAATAATCGCATGCTTCAAGGATCTCTTTTACAGAAAAAGCTTTTGCAACCGGCATGATCGTCTTTCTGAGTTCATCCTCAGGTGCATGTAAAGAAAGAGCAAGCGTAACAGGCAAGCCCTCTTCCGCCAGTCTTCTGATACCGGGCACCAATCCGCAGGTTGAAAGTGTTATATTTCTTACGCTCAGATTCTTTCCTTTTTCGTCCGAGATCAGACGAATAAACTTGACGACATTATCATAATTGTCCATGGGCTCTCCGCTTCCCATGATGACTATGTTTGAAATAGATACATTGCAGCTTCTCTCTGCTTCGTAAACCTGCTCAAGTATCTCCGAAGGAGTCAGGTTTCTGACAAGTCCGTCAATTGTGGAGGCGCAGAACATACATCCCATCCTGCATCCCACCTGAGACGAAACACAGATCGAATAACCATGCTTGTAACTCATAAGAACGGATTCGATAACCTGTCCGTCCTTTAGCTTGTAGAGAAATTTCACCGTACCGTCTGTGGATTTAAGACTGCGAACTTCAGAAAGCGCTGTGATCTCGTAATTCTCAGAAAGCTTATTTCTCAAGTCTTTTGAAAGATTTGTCATTTCCTCAAAGGAATTAACCTTCTTTTCATGAAGCCAGGAGAAGATCTGTCCCGCTCTGAAAGCAGGTTCTCCGATGCTTTTCATTTCAGTTTTTAATTCTTCTTCGTTAAACGACTTAATATCTTTCATAGTCTTACCTTACTTTAAAAGCCCAAGATTGTACCGGCCTCTATCTTGAAACCGCGTAAAAAATCGGCTGTATTCATTCTTTTCTTACCTTCTATCTGAAGTGCATTGATCTTGAGTACGGAATTTGCGCAAAGCACAAGAAATTCATCGCCCTCAGCCCTGATCACGGTTCCCTTCTCAGACTTTGCGGCTTCTTTGGTTAAGACGGTTGCGGGCAAAGCTTCCGCGTCCCAGATCTTAAGCAATTTATCATTTATCCTTGTATAGGCTGTAGGCCAGGGATTCAGACCTCTGATCAGTCTCTCGATCTTTTCGGCGGTATTGTTAAAATCGATCTTGCCAAAAGATTTGTCAAGAGTAGTAACATAGGTTGCTTCTTCCTCTTTTTGGGGGATCCTCGGTGCTGTCCCGTCTTCAAGAGCATCAAGTGCTTTAAGAAGCAAAGGTCCTCCCATGGCAGCAAGCTTATCGTGCAGGGAACCTGCAGTCTCCTTCTTTTCCAGCGCCACTTCCTCGCTCATGATCATGTCTCCGGTATCAAGTCCGGCAGCCATATGCATGATGGTTACACCGCTTTTTTCTTCTCCGTTGATGACTGCCCATTGTACGGGGGATGCTCCTCTGTATTTGGGCAAAAGAGAAGCATGCACATTAATACAGCCGAATCTTGGTATCTCAAGAAGTGCAGGCTTAAGGATCTTTCCGTAAGCTGCAACGGCAATTACATCGGGCGCAAGAGCTCTGATGGAATCTATGAATTCGGGTGTGCCTGCTTTTTCAGGCTGAAGCACGGTCAGTCCATGCTCAAGAGCCAGTTTTTTAACAGGAGGCGCATCCATTTCATGTCCTCTTCCCTTCGGCTTATCCGGCTGTGTTACTACAGCTGTAATCTCGTGTTTACCGGAGTCGATTATACTTTTTAAAACACAGGCGGCAATTTCCGGTGTTCCCATAAATACAAGTTTCATGCGATTCTACCCTCGTAGTAAGATTATTCTTGTGCCTCGTAGGAAGTATTTTTAAGTTCTCCCTCAAGTTTCTCAATGTACATATGTCCATGAAGATGATCGATCTCATGGCAAAAAGCTCTGGCCAAGAGTTCCGTACCTTCAACTGTGATCTCTTCCATATTTTCGTTTAATGCCTTAACAACAACGTGATTGGGTCTGGTAACAGTTCCCTGCTTTCCGGGAAGTGAAAGGCATCCCTCATCACCTGTCTGTTCACCGTCAGACTCTACGATGACGGGATTGATCAAAACATAGGGCTCGGAGCAGTCCTCCGAGATATCAACCACACAGATCTGCTTAAGGATACCAACCTGGGGAGCGGCAAGTCCGACACCTCCCGCTTCATACATCGTATCAAGCATATCCTCGATAAGGATCGAGATCCTTTCGGTCATCTTGTCCACCTTTTTGCATTCTTTTGAAAGAACGGGATCGGGATACTTTCTAATGTTTCTTATAGCCATGTAAAACCTCCTGTAAATCTGAAAATCAATAGCCTATCATGGGGTCAAGATCGATCTGACAGATTATTCCCGCAGCCTTGATCTCATCCCTGTATTCGTCAATTTCGGCACAAATGTCCGTTAACAGACTATACTTTTGTGCCTTGAAATAAACAACGTATCTGTAAAGATCATTTATTTTGGAAATTCCCGCCGGTGCGGGTCCCATGCTTACAAGTTCTTTATTATCAACTAAGCCGGCAAATTTGTCAATAATTTTTGCCGTAACCCTTCTTAAAGAAGCTCCGCAATCCGCATCGTTTTTTCCGGAAAAAAGCACTGCCATTATGTGCCCCATAGGCGGATAACAAAGGCTTTTCCTGAAAAGTACTTCCTGTTCGTAGAAAGAAATGTAATCCTGCTCAGCAGCCGTGGTGATGGCATAATGATCCGGTCTGTAAGTCTGAATGATAACATTTCCCTTAAGGCTTGCTCTTCCCGCTCTCCCCGCAGCCTGGGCCAGCAGCTGGAAAGTTTTTTCCGCAGCCCTGTAATCCGTGGCATGTAAAGAAAGATCCGCAGCAAGAATGCCCACAAGTGTTACATGAGGGAAATCATGTCCTTTAACTATCATCTGTGTACCGATCAGAATGTCAGCTTCTTCATTTGCAAACGAAGAAAGGATCTTTTCATAGCTTTCTTTATTTTTTGTGGTATCCGCATCCATCCTGAGAACTCTTGCCGACGGAAACAGCTTTTTAACCTGTTCCTCTATCTTCTGTGTCCCGGTTCCGAAAGCAGCTATGTAGGGCGATCCGCAGCTCGGACACTTCTTAGGCATTATTGTTTCGTATCCGCAATAATGGCATCTCAAATGACCGTCTCTGTGCTGTGTGAGAGAAACGGAGCAATGAGGACATTTGATTGCCTCACCGCAGCTTCTGCAGGAAACGAAACCCGAATAGCCTCTTCTGTTTAAGAAAAGCATGATCTGTTCTTTCTTCTGCAGCCTGTCGTCCATAAGGCGGACCAATTCGAGAGAAAAGATCGTTCTGTTCTTGTTTTTAAGTTCTTCTCTGAGATCCACGATCTCAACTTCGGGAAGCTCGGCTTCTTTGGCTCTTTTTGTCAATTTAAGAAGCTTGTATTCCCCGGTCTCCGCTCTTCTGAAGGATTCGAGAGATGGTGTGGCGGATCCCAGCACAAGAGAAGCACCTGTCATGCGACAGATCTGTTCCGCTACTTCCCTCGCATGATACTTCGGCACTCCTTCACTTTTGTACGCACCTTCATGCTCTTCGTCGATAACGATCAGCCCCGGATTTTCAAAAGGAGTAAACAAAGCGGATCTTGGGCCTATCATAATGTCTATGCTGCCTTCTTTAGCTTTAAGATATTGATCGTATCTCTCTCCCTCGGAAAGTTTTGAATTAAAGAAAGCAACCCTGTCACCGAATCGCTTTGTAAATCTGAGAACAGTCTGGAAAGTAAGAGCTATTTCGGGTATCAGGACTATTACCTGTTTTCCGTTTTTCACCACATGATCGATGATCTCCATGTAGACTTCTGTTTTGCCGCTTCCCGTGACTCCGAAAACCAGATATGTTTCCCGCTTTCCTTCCTTAAGGTCATTTATGACCGCGGAGCATGCAGCTTCCTGTTCATCGTTAAGGTTCACTTTTTCCCCGTTTTCATCTGCGGCATAGCTCTTATTTCTGTCGATCTTTTCACTTCTCACTTCAAGAATTCCCTGCTTTTCAAGAGCAGAGATCGTAGCAGCGCTTATGTTCAGTTTTGAAGACACCAGTTCTTTCGGAAGTACATTCGTTTCAAGGAGTTCAGCGATCAGCCTTGCTTTTGCAACGTAATGCTTCTTCCTGCTTTCCTCGAGCACTTCTTTTGCTCTTTCTTCGGTGCAGGCCAAAGCTATCTCAGTTTTTAACTGAGGACGAATGCTCTTTTTAACGGGGAGAACGGTTTTAAGCGCTTCGTTCATCGTTCCGCCGTAGTTAGTCTTTATCCATGCGGCAAGTTCCAGCATTCTCGAATCTATCGATATGCCTTGAGGAACAACTCCGATGATGTCCCTTATCCTGCTTTCCTCAATTTTGGGCATGGAAGAAAGACCTACAATATATCCGGTCATTTCCTTTCTGTTACCGAAAGGGATGTTCACTTTCGTACCGATCTTGACGGATGCCTGCAGGTCTTCAGGTATTCTGTATTGAAATGTTCTGTCGATGGTCTCGTGAGAGATGTCAACAATAATGTCGGCGTAGGTCATAATACATTCAAACGTCTACTTTACGGATGTGATCTCATCGTAAAGTTCTTCATACTTCTTTGCTGATGTTGTCCAGGAAAAGTCCTTATCCATGGCTCTTTCCACAATCTTATTCCAAGCCCTTTTCTTATTGTAAAACGTATTCTCCGCGTAACGGATCGTTCTCAGCATTTCATGGGCATTGTAATTCATAAATGAGAATCCGGTCCCCTTGTTCTCGTACTCGTTGTAAGGCTCAACCGTATCTTTGAGACCGCCTGTTTCACGAACGATGGGAACAGTTCCGTAACGCATTGCCATGAGCTGACTGAGTCCGCAGGGCTCGAACAGCGAAGGCATCAGGAAAGCGTCACATGAGGCATATATCTTGTGGGCTCTTTCTTCGTTGTAATATATGCTTGCGGAAACCTTACCCTTATATTTCCATTCATAGTGTCTGAACAGGTTTTCGTACTTCTGTTCTCCCGTTCCCAGGATGACCAGTTGCAGATCTTCCGCACAGATCTGCTCGATCACACATTCCACCAGATCAAGGCCTTTCTGATCTGTAAGACGGGAAACTATGCCCACCATGAATTTTTTATCGTTGACTTCCAAACCCAGCTCCTTTTGAAGCTCGGTCTTATCTTTCTTTTTGTTTTCCTTAAAAGTAGCTCTTGAAAAATGATGAGGAATGAATCTGTCTGTCTGAGGATTATATTCCTTGTAATCTATACCGTTTACAATCCCTCTTAGGCAGTTGTTTCTTGCACGCATGAGACCGTCTAAGCCTTCACCGTAGTAAGGCATCTGGATCTCTTTTGCATATTGTTCCGATACGGTGGTCACATAATCGGCATAAACGATACCACCCTTAAGATAATTGGCGTCGCCGTAGGCTTCCAGCTTATCATCGGTAAAATAGTAGGGTGAAAGGCCTGCAATGTCCATTACAGTCTTCTTGTTCCATATGCCTTGGAACTTAAGGTTATGGATCGTCATGATGCTCTTGATGCCGCGATAGAATTCTCCGCCGTAGAACGAATCATGGAGATAAACAGGTAAAAGCCCCGTCTGCCAATCATTGCAATGAATGATGTCGGGACGGAAATTAATGAGAGGAAGCGAAGAAAGCACCGCTCTGTCAAAGAAAGCAAACTTCTCAATATCCTCATAGATGTTTCCATAAGGCTTTTCGCCGTTAAAATAGTACTCGTTGTCTATAAAATAGAATCTGACACCGTCAATCTCTGTTTCAAGAACGCCGACATATTGCCTTCTCCAGCCCAGATCCATGTAAAAGCTTGTAACAAACTGCATCTTGTCCTTGTACTTTTGCGGAATGGCTTTGTAATTGGGTATGATCACTCTGACATCAAATTTTTCCTTATCGGTGTACTTTGGCAATTCGCCGACAACGTCAGCCAAACCGCCGGTTTTGATGAAGGGTACGCATTCCGATGATACAAGCAAAATGTTTTTCATTGTTTCAAGCTCCTTGTTTTTTTAATGTCGTTTGCAAGCGAGATCATCTCTCTTGCATTTTCGAGAACTGTATTTGTTATCTCCGCACCGCCCAGTATCCTTGCAAGTTCGGTGATCCTGTCTTGATCGCTCAGTTCTCGTATCTCTGTCTTTACGCTTGAACTGCCGTTTGTCTTTTCAATGACGAAATGAGTGTCCGCCATGGAAGCGATCTGGGCCAGATGCGTAATACAGATGATCTGATGTGTACCTGCAAGAACGCCCAGTTTTTCGGAAACCTTTTGGGCAGTTCTTCCGGAAATTCCCGTATCTATCTCGTCGAAGATAAGACTGGGGATCTCGTCCTTATCCGCAAGTACGGTTTTTATCGCGAGCATGATCCTGGAAAGTTCACCGCCGGAAGCCACTTTAACCAAAGGCTTCTCCGGTTCTCCGGGATTAAGCGAGATCATAAATTCGCATGAGTCATTACCCGTTGCGTTAAATCTGCTCGTTTTTTCCAGCTTTGCACCGAAATGGGCTGCCACAAAATTCAAGCTCTTAAGCTCTTCTCCGATCCTTACCGAGAGCATGTCCGCAGCTTTCTTTCTTAATGCCGAGATCTTTTCGCAAATGCTCAGGCAGGTATTTCTTTCTTTTTCTTCCCGCTTTTTAAGATCAGCCAGATATTCATCGAAGTTCTCCAGCTTTTTAAGTTTTTCTCTTGCTTCGTCTGCAAATTTCAGAACATCTCCGATGGATCCGTTGATCCCTGCATATTTTTTCTTGAGGTTATTGATAACATCAAGTCTTTCGGGTACTTCGGCAAAACGTTCAGCCGAGTTTTGCGGCTTATTGATGTAGTTTTCAGCATTATGTTTAAAATCATAGATCAAAGAAGATGCATTTTCAAGAATATCCGAAAGCTCAGAAAGCTTCTCATCAAACTGCACCGCTTTTTTTAAAAAGCGTACCGCTTCTCCGATCAGATCTCCGGCATTGCCGCTTTCCGAATCACTGACAAGCTGCAGGCTTTGAGAAAGAGCTTCCATGATCTGTTTGGAATTTGATAAAACCTTAAATTCCTCTTCCAGTTCTACATCTTCGCCTTCCTTAAGAGCAGCGGTATCGATCTCGTTAATGGCAAATTCAAGATAGGTGCTGTCAGTGTCCTTACTGATGTCGGTACTTAAAGCACTCTCAAGTTCCTTTGAAGTCTTGTTCCAAAGCTCGTATTCATTTTTCATTTCGGAAAGGAGTTTATCATTTTCCGATCCCGCAAACTTATCCAAAAGCTTGATGTGGGAAGATGCTTTAAGAAGTGAATGATGTTCGTTTTGTCCGTGTATATCCAGCAAAAGAGAGGAACAGTTTTTCAGTTCCTCAAGAGTAACGGTTTCACCGTTTATTTTGCATATGCTTTTTCCTGCTGCCGTGATCTTTCTGGAGATCAGGATCTCGCCGTCATCAGGATAAATGTCGCGCTCTTTAAGTTCTTCACATGTTTTCTCGGGAACAGCGGTAAATGTGAGTTCAATAAGAGCATAATCAGCTCCGTATCTGATTATGTCTCTGGAAACTTTTTCTCCCAGAGCCGCATTTACGGAGCCGATCAATATGGATTTTCCCGCGCCGGTTTCTCCGGTCAGGATGTTCAATCCGTTTTTAAATTCAATCTCAGTTTCGTCTATAATTGCATAATTCTTGACGAATAATCTGCTTAACATTTGAAGTCCTCCTAAAGCTTACTATCTTGTAACCTTTACTATGCACTCCAAAGTACGCCCGTTAACCTTTGCAGTAACAACTGTGGTACCTGTTTTTCTTGCCGTAATGTTTCCGTTTGCCACTTCGCAGATCGTAGTATCTTCAACGTCCCAACGTACTGTTGTGTTTACGCCGTCAAGATAAACTCTGAAAGAGGAATAAACCGGTATTTCAACATAGCTTCTGCTCAGTCCCAGGACAGTGACTGCGATGGTTGCTGTTTTACCGGAGGTGGTCGTTACGGTAACTGTGGTCTGTCCCACCATATTAGCCGTGATCTCACCGTTTTCGGAAACTGAAGCTACAGTATCATTATTTGTGGTCCATGTCAAGTCATCTGTGGAAGATACCGGTTTAATGTGTGATGTTATTGTCTTCGACTCTCCGGGCATCAACGAGATCTCAGCATCAGATACGGTGATACCTGTAGCTGCAATGGGTTCGATAACAAGCACGAAGCATCGTGCCGTCTTTCCGGAATTATCCTGAGCACTTGCAACAACCCAGGCATTACCCTTTTTGATACCTGTAACAACGCCGTCCGTGTCTACCAGCGCAACCGAATTGTCTTCCTTTGTCATGGCCGAATCCATTACCAGCCAGTTAACTTTATTGTATGTGGCATTCGAAGGACTTACGGTAGCTTCAAGCTTCTGTGTGTGTCCTACGATTACCGTGATGTAGCTTTCATTCAGTTCGATCTTTGTTACTTCTCTTACAACTTCGATCTTTACAAAGGCCTTTGCGTCGCCCTCTGCAGCTTCAACCGTAATTGTAGTGGATCCGTAATTGATACCTGTGATCATTCCGTATTTGTCTACGGTTGCTACAGATTCATCATCCGAGTACCATTCCAGCTCGGTATCGGAAACAGTGTCTCCGTTTGTGATCTGTGCATCTATAGTAACAGTGTTTCCAAGTCCCAAAATGTAGGAAGAAGGATTGACTATGATCTTTGTGATGAGTTCCTCGACCTTTACCATACAGAAGCCTGTAAAGCCTCCGTCTACGGAAGTAAAGGAAACTACCGTGTAACCACCCTTAACGCCTGTTACTTTACCTGCTTCGTCAACTGTAGCTATGCTCGGATCAAGGGATGTCCATTTACCGTCGGTTACGGAAGTTCCGTCGGGATCAAAGACAGCATCAAGTGTATAGCTCTCTCCGATTCCGATAACAATGGAAGTTTCGTCCAGTTTCATAGACTTTGCAGCCTGAAGGACTGTTACGGTACAGAAGGAATTCTTTCCACCCTGAGTGGAAACCATGACGGTTGTCTTTCCGGGCTTCAGGGCGATCAGACGTCCGGTCTGGGAAACGGAAACTATGCCCGTGTCAAGAGATTGCCAGGTGAGGGAACTCTCTGTCGAATCGGCAGGTGTGAGGCTTACCGAAAGATCAAAGTACTCACCCACGTTCAAAGTAACTTCAGAGTAGTTCATTGTAACGTCAGTAGCCACCTGCTTAACGGTTACTGTACAAAGATCCCAGTATTTACCGTCTTTTGTCATGACCATGAAAGTTGTCTTTCCGACCGCTCTTGCTGTTACCACAAGTGTATGGTCGTCGCCCTGAGTTACGGAAGCTATCTTGCTGTCAAAAACGTTGATGTCGATCACATCATTGCTTGCATCTGCGGGAAGGATAACGTAAGGAAGTCTGTAAACCTCTCCCTTGTACATTTCCAGCTCGTGGTCATCCAACGAAATGGAATCAACCGCCTGCAGTATGGTAACAGTACACATGGCGGTGAATTCGGGGTTCAGTACAGACTGAGCCATGATCGTAGCTTCACCTTCTTTAAGGACGGTGATCTTACCGTTTGAGTCTACCGAAACAACAGAAGGCTTGGAGGATGTCCAGACAACACTGGAATCGGAAGCGTTACTGGGTTCCAGGTAAGCATACAACTGATAGGTTCCCGCAGTTTCGGGAAGTGTCAGTGTGTACTCTGAAAGCTTGAGTCCCGTAACTTCCTGATAAACCGTAACTTCGCAGTAGCCGCACACGATGTTTGCGGGGTTTATGGCTGTGAGCACCGCACTGCCGGGCTTCAAAGCCTCGATGGTTGCGGATGTGCCCACGTTGACACCATCAACAAACGAGAATATTGTTTCATCGGAGGATACCCACGTAAGATTTGTAGAATCTCCCGTAAATTGTGCGATTATGGTCTTATAATCTCCCACCTCGATCTGAAGTTCCTTCGGTGAGAGCGTTACTTTCGTCGCAGTGTTCTTTACCGTGATCTCGGCGTAGGCATTCTTTTCGACGCCGTTAATGATCTGGTAGGCTCTGATGGTTACAACGCCTCGCTTAAGAGCTTTTACCATAACGGAACCGTAGCCGTTGTCTTCCACCGTTGCGATGGATGTGTCAAGTGATTCCCAGTAAATGTCGTAGTCCTTGTTAGTGCAGGCAGCGTACAGCGGATAACTTCCGCCGGCATACATTATAAATTCCGTTGCACCGTCCGAAGCAAGCATAGTGTTGCTGATCGAAAGGTAATCGATAACGTGCACCTTATAAACAACATCTTCAACAGTAGCACCGATCGAAGGCGGGAACATGGAGTT
>JAILNG010000107.1 GCA_024691875.1 Lachnospiraceae bacterium
TGCCCCCGACCCAAGCTCCCTACTGCAGTTTTGACACTCCCGTCTTCAGCGCTGCTTCCGCAACTGCCTTAGCCACAGTCATATGCGCTGCCTTGTCGTAGGCGAAAGGCAGGATGTGTTCTGTGGAAAGTTCATCTCCCACATGTGCCGCTATGCCTTCCGCAGCAGCCATCATCATTTCAAAGTTTACTGTGTTTGCACGAACGTCCAGAGCTCCGCGGAACAGTCCCGGGAACACGAGAACGTTGTTTATCTGATTGGGCTTTGTGGAAGAGCCTGTTCCCACAATAAAAGCTCCTGCCTCAAGGGCATCCTCTCTCTCGATCTCGGGAACGGGGTTTGCACAGGTGAAAACAATGGCCTTGTCATTCATGGAAGCCACCATCTCCTTTGTGACCACGTGAGGGGCGGAAACTCCGATGAAAACGTCCGCTCCCTTCATGGCATCTGCCAGAGTTCCTTTCAGCATTTCCCTGTTTGTTACTTTTGCAAGCTCAGCCTGAACCGGATTCATTTCCGGATTTCCTTCGTAGAGCGTTCCGTATTTATCGCAGGAGATAATGTTCTTAATCCCGTATACATTTAATAGGAAACGTGCAATTGCGATCCCTGCGGCGCCCGCTCCGTTGATAACCACTTTAACCTCTTCCTTTTTCTTTCCCGCAAGCTTTAAAGCATTGATCAGAGCAGCTGTCATTACGATGGCTGTTCCGTGCTGATCGTCATGGAAAACCGGGATGTCCAGATCCTGCTTGAGTCTGGTCTCGATCTCAAAGCAGCGGGGTCCGGAGATATCTTCAAGATTGATCCCGCCCCAGGAGCCTGCAAAAAGCTCGATGGTCCTAATGATCTCTTCCGTATCCTTAGATCGGATGCAAAGAGGATAGGCGTCCACGTCACCATATGCCTTAAAGAGGGCTGCTTTTCCCTCCATTACAGGCATTCCTGCTTCAGGTCCGATGTCTCCGAGGCCCAGGATGGCGGTTCCGTCTGTTATAACAGGCACAGTGTTCCATCTTCTTGTGAGCTCGAAGCTCTTGTCTATATCGTCTCGAATGGCCAGGCAGGGTTCAGCAACGCCGGGCGTGTAGGCGAGAGAAAGCGCATCCCTTGAATCAACGGGTACGCGGCAAGCTGTCTCGATCTTGCCTCTCCATTCGCCATGTTTCTTTAACGATTCTTTTCTATAGTCCATTTTTCAGCCTTCCTTTTTTATTCCTTTGTCATTGGATTTTCGTATCATTTGCAGTAACTGCAGTCGGCGTTAAGCCCTTTTGATTGAAAAACATTGTAGCACAACCCTTGCAATTGTGCTATTCTTTTTACTAATGGGATATATTATTGAAACAGATCCTTACTTGGAGGCAAAATGGCAGACGTTCAGAAAAAAATGGTTATACTTTACGTTTTGGAGATTCTTAAAAAATACACTGACGAGGACCACACTCTGACTCAAAAAGAGATCCTTGATCTCCTTAAAAACAAGTACGACATTACAGCAGACAGAAAATCTTTAAAAAAGTACCTTGACGGCCTGATCGATGCGGGCTTTGATATCTCCTTCCGCGAGATCCCCAGATCCATGGGTGCGGGCGGCGAGGAAAACGTGCAATACACGGATTTTCACATGATCCGCGAATTCACCGACGCCGAACTGAAGCTCCTGATCGACGGCATCCTGTTCTCAAGGAACATTCCCGTGAGCCAGCGTAAAGGCCTTATCGAAAAGCTGGAAGGGCTTTCAAGCATATATTTTAAGACCGGTGCCAAAAACATCCTTACGGTTAAAAGCGAAGAAGGCGCCGGCAAAGAACTCTTCTATAATATAGAAATGATCGATGAAGCCATTTCCCAAAACAAACGTATCGATTTCAATTATCTTGAATATCACACAGACAAGAAGCTCCACAAACGTATCACAAGGAACAATAAGATCCGTCGTTTCACCGTGAGCCCTTATCGCATTGCTGCCACCAACAACCGTTACTACGTCATCTGCAACAACGACTGGTTCGGAAACGGCCTCACTCACTTC
>JAILNG010000144.1 GCA_024691875.1 Lachnospiraceae bacterium
CTATTAGCGAGCCTTTCTCTTGGAGATCATCATCATTGTGAATGATCCTGCCATCATGAGAAGAAGAACGAGCATTACCATCATGGAAGCATCGCCTGTCTTAGGTGTTGAATCTGCAGCAGCCTTTACATAAGTGCAGCCCTTATCGAATTCAACTGTACCCTTGTAGTTCTTGATGGTACCTGTAACGGTGATAACGTCACCGACCTTGATGTCGCTGCCGCCTGTGAGACGATAAGCCTGAATTGTCTTGTCGCCTACAGTCATGTTTACAGTGATGTTGCCGTACTTATCAGAGTACTCGGAAACGATCTCGGAAACTGTTCCTGTAACTTCCTGGATACCGGACATTGTCTCGCCATCAGCAAGAGCGTATGCCTTTTCCATTACGAGGAGATCCTTAGCGTAAGCGATCTTCTGACCCTTTACGTAAGTGCAGCCCTTATCGAACTCAACTGTACCCTTGTAGTTCTTAAGAGTACCTGTAACAGTGATCACATCGCCAACCTTGAGATCGGAACCGCCTGTAAGACGATAAGCCTGAACGATCTTGTCACCAACCTGCATGTTAACTGTGATGTTGTTGTACTTATCAGAGTACTCGGAAACGATCTCAGTGATCTTTCCGGAAAGAACCTGTGTTCCGGACATTGTCTCGCCTTCAGCAAGAGCGAATGACTTTTCAACTGTCAGGAGCTGCTTAGCTTCGTCAACAGAGAGTGTCTTGGAGTAAGTGCAACCCTTATCGAACTCAACTGTACCCTTGTAGTTCTTAAGAGTACCTGTAACGGTGATAACGTCGCCAACCTTGATGTCAGAACCGCCTTTAAGACGATAAGCCTGAACGATCTTGTCGCCAACCTGCATGTTAACGGAGATGTTATCATACTTCTCAGAGTACTCGGAAACGATCTCTGTTACCTTACCGCGGAGAACCTGAGTGCCTGCCATTGACTCGCCGTCAGCAAGAGCAAATGCCTTTGAAAGTACTTCTGCTTCGCAAAGATCTGAAGACTTAGCTTCAACAATAAGCTCGATTGTTACCGTATCCTTTGCGTCATTGCATGTAAGTGTAGCAACGATAGTGATCTTCTGATCCTTCTCTGTCTGAACGAGAGGAAGAGTGTCGCCTACGTGTGAAGCACCTGTAATATCATACTTGATAGCAACGTCGGTGTAGGTTGTTCCTGCGGGCTTAAGTGCAAGTGTTGTATCTTCCTGAACCTTTGAAGGGATACCGAGCTGATTCTTTTCGAATGCAACCTTCTCCGCATCTGTTCTCTTAGGAAGAGTAAAGTTTGTGAATGCATCAGCAGTTACGGGGGAGAGATAGAAAGCTCCGTCGTAAAGTGTAAGGATACCTGTTACGTCAGCAAGGTAACCTGTGTGAGATGTAAATGCATCCTTGAATGTTGTCTGCTCATCCTTTGTGATAGGGCATACGGAAGAGGAGAGTCTTACGTAGGACTGCTTGTCGCCAAGCTGGAACATGAAGTAAGTAGGATCGGAACCAATGCCGATGATCTCAACGTCCTTAAGGGAAACGAGTGAACCCTGCTTAGCGGTGAGGTTCTTGTCCTTGAGGGACTCAGCCTTTTTGTAAAGGTCTGTGTAATCAGCGGGAGTAACCTTGTTGATAGTAGAATTAACGATCTCAACGCTTGCTTCGATGATCTCGTAAGTTCCTGAGTAAGTGGAACGC
Source organism: Lachnospiraceae bacterium (assembly GCA_024691875.1). Taxonomy (GTDB): domain Bacteria; phylum Bacillota; class Clostridia; order Lachnospirales; family Lachnospiraceae; genus RGIG3528. Next base: position 1,703 of record JAILNG010000144.1, read on the forward strand.
TTACCTGTTGCCTGAACAGTCATGCCTTCCTTAATGCCGAGATCCTTAGCGGGATCTGCGGACATGTTGTAAACGTAGTATCCGCCGTCATTGTCCTGGAAGTAGAGAGCATTAGTTGAATTGCCCTTGGACTTTGCGATGATGGCTGTAACAACGCCCTTAACAACAACTGTCTGTCCTTCTGTTGCAGCAACGTACTCGTTCCAGGAGAATTCCTTGTAAGCAGGTACGAAGTGCTTGAAAGCGGCAGATGCGGTAGCGCCGTTTGTGTCCTTAAGTGTAGCTGTGAGAGTGTAGTCGATCTGAGAAGATGTCTTTTCATCTACGTCGATGGTAACCATCTTCTTTGCATCCATTGCGCTGACTGTTACTCCGGATTTAACATCAACCGACCAATCAACTGTGTAAGTTACACCGTCGATCTTTACTACGCCGACTACCGTGTAGTCGGAAGCTGTAGCTGTTGCACTTCCGTCTTTTGAAGCGTACATATTGTTGAGGTAATCCTTAGCTGCGGTTACGCCTGCTGTATCGACAGCGGGTGCGGTGGTAGGTGTCTGTGTTGCTGCGGGAGCGGGAGTAGTAACGGGTTCTTCGTCATCTTTTCCGCAACCGGCAAGGCAGGCAATGCTCATTGCTGCAACAAGCAGTAATGAAAGAAGTTTTTTACTCTTCATCTTTTTTTCCTTCCCTTTTTATTTAATGGTTGATAGTTATATATTCTTTAGACAACACCTTGATCTGGTAAGCACCGTCAAAGTACTCCACGATACCCTTAACGGAGATCGTTCTTCCTTCGTAAGCGTCTGCTGTGATCAGATTTCGGTTGTCATCATAAAGCACTACAGTTCTGACGTCCACTTTGACACCGTCCTGGGTTTCGCAGTGGAGAGTCATTGCTCCGTTTGAGGAGCTGGCGGGATTCGAGGTGGTGTAGACACTGACTACATCGAGATCTTTCATGGAAACTGTGGTTCCCTGAATAAGGTCCGCGTAGGCATATGTTTTCGTTGTGGTCTTTACTTCGCCGTTCTCATCCTCTTCAACAATTTCCATGTCCACTTTACCGTTTACAAAGGTTTCGGGATCGACTTCTACGAAAGCGGCTTCATAGCCTGTTCCGAGAAGCTGGAGATTGGAAGGATCATTGGGCTTCATAACCTTGTAGGAAACATCTGCGATCTGATAGGTTCCGCCGGCTTCATAGTACTGGCAGGAGCCTACGATCCTTACGCGATTGCCTACATGAAGGATCTCAAGTCCGGCACCGTTCAGGTTGTAACCGTAGAAGATCGAGATACCGTAGTACAGACCTGTTTCGGAATCATATTCCTCAACATAGACCGTGCTGTCGGAGTTTACGGTTACAACACCCTCGAAAGCGACCTTGGATCCGTTGTAATCTGCGATGTTAAGCCTGAGCTCCTTTAAAGTGAGTTCATGAGCATCTCCGTAGAAGAAATCGGGATCCTTTTCGCCTGAGTAAAGGTTCAACTTGCATGCTTTTGCGTTTGTGAGAGCGGACATGGCGATCTCACCGTAACGGTTGTTGGCGGTGGAAGATGCAATTGCAAGTCCGTTCTGAAGAAGTTCAAGGTTCAGGTTTCTGTAAGTGTCGCTGTCGGCTGTCTTGTACCATACCCAAACGAGATAACGTCCGCCTGTGGAATCAAGGTTCCAGTTGGAATCATCCGATTCAAGTATTATGGAAGTAGCATTTGAAAGGGCAGTCCTTGTAAATTTGGAAGCTTTTTTTCCGTACTCTTCGATCTTACCTGTGGATTCGGGTGTGTTTACAGCGAGGAAACGAGCCTTAAGAAGTCCTGTATCCACTACGGAAGAGGGTACATCAAAGTGTACCGTGTCTCCGTCAACGTAGTTCTTTACCGTTGCTTCTGTCTTTAATGAGTTTGATGACATGTCCAGCTTGAGCTGAGAGGCAAAATCAATGAACTCGGGTTCCGGAGTGGGAGTGGGTGTTGAAGTGGGAGTTAAGGTAGCTTCCACCACAACCGACTGTGAGTCGTTATCTTTCTCCGGCTCTGCGTTGTTACCCTTATTGCCGCAGGCGTTAAATCCTGCGACAACAAGGAGTAAAGCAACGGCTAAAGCTATGCTTGTTTTACTTTTTCTTTTTATCATATTATTACCTGATATTTAAAACTGATTAGTACTGGCAGTTCTTAATAGCTTCCTTAAATGCGGCATCAATGTTCTTGTCTACATCGCCTGTGATGAGGAAGCACTTCTGCATGAGAGAGCCGACCTGATCACGTGCCTTGGAAGAACCGTTGAATGCGGGAGATACGTAGTAAGCCTTCTCCTGCTCAAGACAAACCTTAGCGGAAAGTGCGGAGATGTATGTGCCTCCGTCAGCCTTTGCAAGGTGTGCCTTGTAGATGTCATTGGTTGCTACGGATGAAAGAACGGGAACGTAGCCGGATGTGATGGAGAAGCTTGCCTGGAACTCAACGCTTGTTGTGAGGTACTTGATGAAAAGCCAGGAAGCGATAACTTCCTGAGGGTTATCCTTCTTGAAGATACATACTGAAGGACCCTGGGAGATTACCTTGGGGTTGGAAGGATCCACCTGAGGGATGGAAGCGATTCCTACTTCGAAAGGATAATTTCCGGAGTTGTCAGCGGTAGGACGCTGGTGAGTAGCACCTGCGGAAGAACCGATGGACATGTAGCTTCTTGTACCTGTCTCAGCTACGAAAAGGCCTGATGTGTAAGCACCGTAGAGCTGCTGAGTTGTAACAAGGTCATTCTGATACCAGTTTCTGAAACGCTTAACGAATTCCTTGTTCTGAGCGTTGTCGAAGAGGAAATGCTCGCCGGTAGCGCTGGTGTAAGGTGATCCGTACTGTTCGCACATTGTGATGAACCAGTTTGCTTCGGAGTCGTATCCGAGAGGAACGCACTGAGGATCGATGTCCTTGATGGTCTCGCAAAGAGTTTCCATGTCATCCCATGTCTTGGGTACTTCGAGTCCGTTCTCATCGAAGAAGGTCTTATTGTAGTAAAGAACTTCTGTTGACTTGGAGAAGGGCAGTGTGTACATGTGATCGTCACCGAAGGAAGTACCTTCTGCGTAATAACCGTCGATGAAATCGTCGATCTGAGCCTGTGTGAGTCCGAGAGTCTCTGTTGTTCCGTCAGCTCTTGTAACAGTTTCCTTGCTGGCAATGAGGTTGTCGAGATGAGCAACCGCATTTGCGAGGTTGTAAAGAGCTACGTGGTCGGGATAGCAGTAAGCAATGTTAGGTTCGCTGCCTACTGTGATCTCTGTGGAGATCTGGTCTCTTACATCATCATAACCACCAACCTGTGACCACTCGATGTGGATCTTGGGATAAAGCTTGTTGAATTCCGCAATGTACTCATCAAGTACAGCAGAAAGGTTCTGACCCATTGTGTGATAGAAGGTCAAAGTTACTTCGCTTCCGTCATAGCCGCCTGCAGGAACTGTGAAATTGGGACCGGCAGACTTTGCGGGGGTAGCGGTGGTGTTATTGTTTGTTGTAGTATTTTTGGAAGCAACGGGAGTAGGTGTAGCCTTGGTTTCCGTCTCTGTGCTTCCGCCGCAAGCGGTAAACAGCATGGAAGCTGCAAGAACCGTGCAAGCAAGAGTTTTGAAAAATCTCTTCTTCATATTTTGTTTCTCCTTGTATGATGTGTATCGGCACGATTGCATCGTGCAATCCGACCTCTATTATTTAAAGCCTCTCGGCAATAAATACTTTAGAATTGTATAAAACCGATGATCGAAAGATCATCCCTTGATACCTGAACGGCTTACACCCTTCATGATGTACTTTCTTAAGAAGATGAACACCAGGAAGAGAGGGAAGGAAACGATCGCAACCGCAGCCATCTGTACGGGATAGTTTACATCACCGGTGGAAGCTGTGAAGGCGTTTCTCAAACCGTTTGTAACAAGCTTGTGCGCGTCGTCTTTGGTAACCAGTCTGGGCCAAATGTAGGAGTTCCATGCACCCATCATCTTTAAGATGGTGATCGAGATGAGAGTGGGAAGAGACAGGGGAACCATGACCTTCCAAAGGTATTTGATGTCACTGGTTCCGTCCACCTTTGCTGCCAGATACAATTCATTCGGTATCTGCAGGAAGTTCTGGCGCAGCAGGTAAATGTAGAAGACGCTGACCAGGAAAGGAACGATGAGTACTACATAGGTGTCGATCCAGCCAAAGGTGTTGACCGTGCTGTAGTTTGTAATGGTGAAAAGTTCTCCGGGGATCATCATGGTAGCCATGAGGAAAGCGAACATTGCGTTCTTTCCCTTAAACTCAAGTCTTGCAAAAGCGAAAGCCGAGAGTACGGTGATCACTAACGAAAGGATGGTGGAAACAACACCTACGAACAATGTGTTCATAAAGAGTCTTCCCAGATTTGCGGTAGTGAAGGCACTGGGGTAGTTCTCGAAGATTATCTTTCTGGGCCAGAACGTGGGAACGTTCAAGCGGTACTCGTCCAAAGTCTTAAGGGATGAGTTGATCATCCAATAGAAGGGGAAGAGGACGATGAGAGCCATTACAATAAGGAAAGCATAAACCAGGATCTTGACCAGGATCTGAACCACTCTTTGAGTAGCTGTGACCGTTGCAAGATTTTTTTCGTGCATTGTTTGATTTTTTTCTGCCATTTTTCTCACCTCACCTTAGTAATGTACTCTCTTCTTGCTTACCTGAAGATTGATCATGGTAACAACGAAGATGATTGCGAAAAGAATAAGGGCAGATGCACTTGCGAGACCGTAGTTGTTATCGGCAAGTGAATCGTAAATGAATCCGACCATTGTCTGGAGCTTTCCGGGATCGCCTGTAGGGCCCATGGTGTCGCCAAAGATACCGACAATGCTCGTGTATTCCTTAAAGCCTCCGATAAAGCCTGTAATAATTACATAGGCCAACATGGGGGAAAGAAGAGGGATAGTGATCTTTGTAAGGATCCTCCTTCTTGAAGTTCCGTCGATCTTGGCCGCATCGTAGTACTGCTTGTTAATGGACTGCAGGCCACCCATAAGGATAAGGATCTTGAAGGGAAGTGCATTCCATACGATGTAAACTACCATTACGGCGATGTTTGCAGCATATGATGAACTTGCGTTGATCCAGTTGATCCTCTTGCCGCCGAAACGCTCGATCAGGTTGTTAACGATACCGATGGAAGCGATGGAAGAAATGTGCTCTACAGTAAAGTAAGTTTTAACTGCATCTCCGCCCTTTAAAGGAGTCTGCATGAACCAAAGTCTGTATCCGATCTCTTTGCCGTCTTCATCCAGAACGGGATCCGCAAAGATCTCGGCTGCTTTTGAAGCATCCGTAGTGAGCTGAAGAGATGAAAGAGCTGTTTCTTTTCCGGAATTAAGGTACTTGACACCCTCACTCGTGGTTGCCACCAGTTTGTAGGAACCGTTGGAGTTCTTAGAGAAGTATACATTGCTGTCGGAGATTGCTTTTGACGAACCGGAGTATTTTCTTCCGGAGTAGTCGGCAATGACGTCACATTTGTCAATGTCCTTCTGAGTGGTCATGTCCATGTAGTAGTAGATGTCATCTACATTTCCGACGAAAAAGTAGTTGTCATCGTCACGCTCGGAGAGCTCGAAGACCGAAGCCTGCTCCTCTTTGTTACGGGCATATATTGCGTATTCCGTCTTGTAAAGGTTTGTGGTGTTACCGATGATGTTGAACATTGCGGCAAATACCATACCGATAGCGATGGAATTCGTTACATAGGGAAGGAAAAATATTGTCTGCAGAAATTTCTGCAAAGGCTTTATGGAATTCAAAGCAACCGCAATGAGCAGTGCGAGAGCTGTAGAGATCGGCACTGTCAGCACGCACAAAAGAATGGTGTTCTTAAGGCATGTAAGGAATGCGTTGAAAGCAAAAGCTTTTTTAAAGTTTGCAAGACCGAAGGCAAAGGTCGCTCCGCCTGCAGCTTCCAAAGGCTTATAATCTGCCAGGAATGCCATCCTGACAGTGTTTATGATGGGCCAGACCGTGAATACCGCCAAAAGTACAACGGCAGGAGCAAGATAGAGCCAGGCCTTCCATTGATGTTTACTGTCTACCATTTATTTTACCTCGCAGAAAATCCTTTCTTCAGTCTCCTTATTGAAAAGGAAGATCTTGTTGGGCTTAATTCTGAATTTAACGGTCTTGGATTCGGGATCCACCTTGATATCGGAATCAATGATGGAACGAATGGTGGGATTGGATGAAGCATCGTTTGTGGAAACGACACTTGAGTCACGTCCCATTACTTCCACGCTCTGTAAGTTACAGGTGAGAGGACCGTTGGGATCAACGATGAAGCCTTCGGGTCTGATACCGATGTAAAGTTTCTGATCCGGAACATCTGCTGCAGTAACAACAGCTTCGTTACCGATCATTACTTTTCCGCCTACGATCTGACCTTCAAATACGTTGATGGGCGGTGTTCCGAGGAACTTGGCAACAAAGAGGTTCTTGGGGCTGTCGTAAACGTCCTGGGGAGCACCGATCTGCTGAACGACGCCGAGCTTCATAACTACGATGACATCGGAGATACTCATTGCTTCTTCCTGGTCATGGGTTACGAAGATCGTTGTGATCTTTGTTTCTCTCTGGATCCTTCTGATCTCTTCACGAGTCTGAAGGCGAAGTCTCGCATCAAGGTTTGAAAGAGGCTCGTCCAAAAGAAGGATTCTGGGCATCTTTACAAGAGCACGGGCGATGGCAACACGCTGCTGCTGACCACCGGAAAGTTCCGAAGGCTTACGATCGAGAAGTTCATCGATCTGAACCAGCTTAGCTGCTTCCTGGGTGCGCTCAAGCATTTCGTCTTTTGTGAGTTTGTCCTTACCTGTGAGGTTCTGCAAAGGGAACATGATGTTCTGCTTAACCGTCATGTGAGGATAGAGTGCATAGTTCTGGAAAACCAGACCAACGCCTCTGTTTTCGGGAGACAGATCGGTAACATCATCGTCTCCGAAGAAGATCTTACCGCTGCTCAGTTTCTGCAATCCGCAGATCATGTAAAGAGTTGTTGATTTTCCGCAGCCGGAAGGACCGAGAAGTCCAACAAGCTTTCCGTCGGGAATTGTGAAGTCAAAATTGTTGACTGCAACGACCTCCTCGTTGGATTTCTTGTTACGACTGGGGAAAATTTTTGTAACGTTTTGCAATACGACTTTCATATTGTTCCTTCCTTCTATCCTTTTTTTATACTTGCAGGCGGATGCTCTTCCGCCTGAGCAATTCGAAATGTGAAATGGTTAATAAGGTGCGTTTGCCGCTTTTTCGGCAGCGGCTGTTTCCTTTGCCGAGATCATTTCTTCCTTCGTTTCAAAGATCTTTTGAGTGGGGAAGTCGATCACCACAGTCCCGGCAAGAAGGTCGTGAATGCATGAATTGGTTTTTGTAACGATCATGCAAACGATCTGGAGCACCAATAAACCGATAATGACCATCGTACCGACCGATCCGATCATGCCGAAGTAGATCATGAAGATCAGAAGAACGGGGACCATTAACTCTATTGTATATTTACCGAGGATTGTGCGAATGAACATAAAGAGGGGAGTGACTTTCACGTGATCGACCCGCATGACGCCGAGGCCGAAGATCTTTTTACCGAAAGTTTTTCCGTCCTTAAGAATGAGTGGAACTATAAAATCAACAACGAGAACGGCAAAGAAAATGCCGAGAGAGATGATCAGTAATGAAAGATTCAGGTAATAGTGATTGTGGTAAATAAAATCGGCATCCGAAGCAATTGCATTGCACAAAGCTTCGTAAGAATGTTTTCCTTCTTCATTTAATGAAGTGTACTCGTTTTCATCAATATAATAGGAAATATTGTATTCATTTTCGTATTCGGTGATAATGGAAACACAAGCCTGATAATGGCTGTCATAACGGGAAACAAAAGAAATAACGGTACCGAAGAGAACGGTCAACGTCATTGTAATTATGAAGTCGAAAATAAAAGCGGAAATTCGCTTTGTCATATTCGCTTTTTGAAGATCGAACATCATAGTCTACAACCTCTTGATACTGTATTTTAAGCGACCTACAGCAGTCACATGACTTCGTTGGAAAATTGACACTGATTTGACACGTATTTAGTGTCGGTATTTTATAATAACATATTTCGCTTGTTTCTTCAAGTTTAAATAAATCATGCACTTCAAAGAAAAAAGGCGGATTTATGGGCTTTTCGAGCCGTTTAAAGACAATTCCCGATGAAATGTCAAATAAAAAGACTTAAAGCAGGAAAAAAGCGGGAAATTCGCACTAAACTTTGTCGCTGTTTCACTGTTCAACGGCAAAGCGAGAGATCTCTTTTTTTTGCAGTAATGATGTGCTATAATCTCTCTTGCGTTAAAAACGCCTCCGGGCCGGAAAGTCCGGAAGGATAATCAAATTAATCTTACTTTATTTATAGAAGGAGCACATATGGAACAGTATTCAGTAAAGGGCATGAGCTGCGCTGCATGCAGTGCCCGAGTCGAAAAGGCCGTGAAAGGCGTTCCGGGAGTTAAGGAATGCGCGGTCAGCCTTCTCACAAATTCTATGGGCGTAGACGGAGACGCCAAGCCCGAAGATATTATCGATGCGGTCGTTAAGGCAGGCTACAAAGCAAGTCTGATGAACGGCAAAACGCAGCAGGAACCCGAGGACGAGACCGGAACACTTTTAAAACGTCTTTTGATCTCTCTTTGTATTTTGCTACCTTTAATGTATGTGTCGATGGGACACAATATGTTTGGCTTCCCTTTGCCTTCATTTCTGGCCGGTGGCCTTGCAAACGCTGTGACTCAGGCAGTTCTTTCTCTCGTGGTAATTATTATCAACAGAAAGTTTTACATTTCGGGTTTCAGAGGAGCGATCCACAAAAGCCCGAACATGGACACTCTGGTGGCCATGGGATCCGGAGTATCCTACGCATACAGCGTTGTTTACACCGTGGTTCAGACCTTAAACGGACATTCCGAGCATATGGTTCACGGACTCTATTTTGAGTCTGCGGCCATGATCCTTGTACTCATTACTGTCGGAAAGACACTTGAAGCAAGATCCAAAGGAAAGACAACGGATGCGTTAAAGAGTCTCATGAAACTCAAACCCATGGTGGCAACCCGTGTTACAGTTGACGAAAACGGTAAAGAGATCGAGAAGATCGTCGGTGTTTCCGAGATCAATGTAGATGACATTTTTGCCGTAAAGCCCGGAGAGAGCATTCCCGTTGACGGCGTGGTTGTTTCGGGAAACAGCGCGGTTAACGAAGCGGCGCTTACGGGAGAGAGCATTCCCGTTGATAAGGAAGAGGGAGATCCGGTTTCAGCTGCGACCATAAATCAGACAGGTTACATAAAGTGTCGCGCTACCAGAGTAGGAAATGACACCACTTTATCTCAGATCATCAAGATGGTGAGTGATGCGGCTGCCACAAAAGCACCCATCGCAAAGCTGGCGGATCGTGTTTCGGGGATCTTTGTTCCCACTGTTATTTCAATAGCATTTGTTACCTTTATTATATGGTTTGCGGCTAAGGGCTTCACTGAACCGGGCTACGCTCTCGAAAGAGCTATTTCCGTTCTTGTTATCAGCTGCCCCTGCGCTCTGGGACTCGCAACCCCCGTGGCCATAATGGTCGGAAACGGTGTGGGTGCACGTAACGGTATTCTTTTTAAGACTGCGGCTTCTCTTGAAACGGCGGGAAGAACACAGATCGTAGCCTTGGATAAGACGGGAACCGTAACGACAGGAGAGCCTGTTCTCACCGACCTGGTACCTGCGGAGGGAGTTTCGGAGGAAGAACTCTTGAGGCTGGCTTACATCCTTGAAAGAAAGAGCGAGCATCCGCTTGCAAAGGCTGTTGTTAAGTACTTTGAAGCCAAGGATAACGCACTTTGCGACGAGAACGTTGAAGACTTTGAAATTCTTCCCGGCAGTGGGTTAAGAGGAAAATATAAAGGAAAAGAACTTATAGGAGGAAATGCGGCGTATTTAAAGAAGGGTATTGCATGGGAAAGCCTTATGGCAGGCGATGCTTCGAAGAAGGCAGACGAGCTTTCAAAGGCCGGAAAAACACCGTTACTCTTTGCTTACGACGGAAAGTTCCTCGGATTTATCGCTGTTGCGGACAAGATCAAGGATGAATCCAAGGAAGCCATCGAAGAACTTAAAGCCATGGGCATACGCGTTGTAATGCTGACAGGCGATTCGGAAAACACCGCAAAAGCAATTGCAGACCTTGCGGGTATAGACGAAGTCATTGCGGGCGTCACTCCCGACATTAAGGCGACCACTGTCAATAAGCTTAAGGAGCAGGGAAAAACCGCGATGGTTGGAGACGGCATCAATGATGCACCCGCTCTCACAACAGCCGATTCGGGCATTGCCATCGGAGCAGGAACGGATGTGGCCATAGATGCGGCGGATGTGGTCCTCGTTAAGAGCCGCCTTACGGATCTTGCCGCAGCTATACGTCTTAGTCGTATCACATTGACCAATATAAAAGAAAATCTTTTCTGGGCATTCATATACAACATAATCGGAATCCCCCTGGCAGCGGGAGCATGGATCCCCCTTTTCGGATGGGAGATGAACCCCATGTTCGGCGCAGCGGCCATGAGCCTTTCCAGCTTCTGTGTCTGCATGAATGCACTCAGGATCAATCTTAAAAACATATACAAACATTGATGGAAAAACAGTTTATTGCAATCGATCTGAAGTCTTTTTACGCCTCCGTTGAGTGCGTGGCCCGCGGGCTGGATCCGCTTAACACAAATCTTGTGGTGGCGGATCCGGAAAGAACTTCAAAAACAATCTGCCTTGCAGTTTCACCGACCTTAAAAAGACATGGGATACCGGGAAGAGCAAGGCTTTTTGAAGTATTGCAAAAACTGTCTGTGGTAAACGCAGAGAGAAAAGTGAATGCTCCGGGAAAAACATTTAAAGGTAAATCTGTTTTCGGGACCGAACTGGATGCGGACCCTTCTCTTGAGATCGATTTTATTCAGGCACCGCCCAGAATGTCACTTTACATGAAGTACAGCACCGACATTCTGAACATCTACCTTAAATACATTGCACCCGAGGACATTCATGTTTATTCGGTGGATGAAGTTTTCATGGACGTTACAGCCTATCTAAACACCTACAGGATGACAGCCCATGAGCTTGCCATGACCATGGTGAGAGAAGTGCTTCATACCACAGGGATCACTGCGACTGCAGGGATCGGAACCAATCTTTATCTCTGCAAGGTCGCCATGGACATAGTTGCCAAGCATATGCCTGCTGACAAGGACGGAGTGAGAGTGGCGGAACTCGATGAAATGAGCTACAGGAGACTTTTGTGGAATCACAGGCCGTTGACCGACTTCTGGAGAGTGGGCGGCGGGATCTCAAAAAAGCTTGAAAAATACGGAATGTACACTATGGGAGATGTGGCAAAATGCTCCGTCGGAAAGCCTACGGATTACTACAACGAGGCGCTTCTTTACAGGCTGTTCGGGATAAATGCGGAGCTCCTTATCGATCACGCGTGGGGATGGGAACCGGTCGGGATGAAGGAGATCAAAGCTTTCAGACCTTCGACCAATTCGGTAAGCCTGGGACAGGTGCTGAAGGAACCCTACGATTACGAGAAAACGCGGCTTATAATCAAGGAAATGACGGATCTTCTGGTACTTGATCTTGTGAAAAAAGGCGTTGTGACGGACCAGTTGGTTTTGAGCATAGGCTTCGACACCGAAAACCTGTACGATCCCGAAAAGATGAAGCAATTTAAGGGCGAAGTTGTCTACGATCATTACGGAAGACCTGTGCCCAAGGGGATCCACGGATCCATCAATCTTCCGGAGTACACGTCTTCCACAAGCATAATAATGGAATACATGCTGAAATTATATGACCGGATCGCGGACAAAAACCTGACTACAAGAAGAATGAACGTTGTTGCAAATCACGTGATCTCGGAAAAGAAGGCTGAGAAGCTCGAAAAAGAGAATGAAAGCTACGAGCAGATGGATCTTTTTACCGATTATGACGAATTGGAAAAAGAGAGGGCTGAGAAAAAAGAAAAACGGCAGCGGGAGAAAAATGTTCAAAAGGCGATAATCGAGATCAAAGAAAAGTTCGGAAAGAACGCTGTGCTCAAGGGGATGAACCTTGAGGAGGGCGGGACCACCATAGAAAGAAACAGGCAGATCGGAGGACACAAAGCGGAGTGAAGATCACAATAGTTTGCGTTGGAAAAATAAAAGAGAAATTCTTTACGGATGCCATAGCCGAGTACAGCAAGCGTTTGTCAAAGTATTGTAAGCTTGAGATCAGGGAAGTGCAGGATGAAAAGACCCCCGACGGAATCGGAGAGGCAGCGGAGGAACAGATCAGAAAAGCGGAAGGGGAGAGGATACTTAAAGCTGTCCCCGACGGAGCCTATGTGATCCTTCTTGCGATAAACGGTAAACAGCTGACGTCTCCGGAACTTTCCGATGAGATCGAAAAGCTCAATGTGCGCGGCGTGAATCATATAATTTTTGTGATCGGAGGATCACTCGGAACATCAAAGGAAGTATATGCACGGGCGGATTATGAGCTTTCCTTTTCGAAGATGACTTTTCCTCATCAGCTCATGAGAGTGGTGCTTTTGGAACAGATCTACAGGAGTTTTAAAATACGGGTGGGAGAGCCGTACCATAAATAACCAATGGGGACATTTCATTTTGTGAGTCAAAATGAAACGTCCCCATTGACTCTCTTGACTCGTGGCAAAACTCATCAAGGCCACCAAGGAAAACGACATCGAACCCAGATACCTGGAGATAGAGCTTACGGAAAGCGCGGTTTACGATGAGATGGAGAGGCTCCTGGACATGATGTACCTCATCAAGGAAGCAGGCTTCGGACTTTCCATGGACGATTTCGGTTCCGGCTATTCATCTCTTCATCTCCCACGTCATCTCCCTGGCAAAGGATCTGCA
>JAILNG010000158.1 GCA_024691875.1 Lachnospiraceae bacterium
TATGCCTCCGATCATCGCACCCCTGTATTGCAATTCCATTTGCAGCCTCATCCGAAAAACAACTAAATACGCTCTCATAGATCCATCTCCTTGTACATGGATGCGATCAAATGATCGATGTTTTCGGGCTGCAAAGTCATCTCCCTTATCTTTCCCGCGTTCTGCAGCCTTTTAAGAAGTTCCGGAGTCGGGAATTCCTTGGGAGAATAGGTTATAATGATCTCATCGCCGTTACGTCCCGTCTTAACGTTGTCGGGAAGATCGAGCACAGGATCATCCGTATCGTATTTAATGCTGACGGTGCGGATCGTATCGAATTTTTCCAGAAGATCCGGCAGTTTTCCGTCGAACAGTTTTTTGCCGTGTCCGAGGACCATCACGCGGGAACAAAGCGCCGCTATATCCTCCATATCGTGGGTTGTGAGCATTACAGTGGTTCCGTACTCACGATTTTCCCACTTCAGAAAGTCTCTTAAAGCCAGTTTGCTGACTGCGTCAAGTCCGATGGTTGGTTCGTCCAAAAACAGCAATTCCGGCCTGTGAAGAAGCGATCCGCAGAGTTCCGCACGCATACGCTGTCCCAGGCTTAAAAGTCTTAAAGGTGTCCTCATCAATTCGTCCAATTGCAAAGCTTCGGACAGTTCCTTGAGTCTGGATTCGTAATCACCTTTAGAGATCCTGTAAATGTCCTTAAGCAAAGAAAAGCTGTCGATAATGGGCACGTCCCACCACAGCTGACTTCTTTGACCGAATACAACACCTATATGCTTTACGTACTCTCTTCTTTCCTGCCAGGGCACTCTGCCTCCCACAACAGCTTTTCCGCCGTCGGGAGTCAGGATTCCCGACAGTATCTTTACCGTGGTCGACTTTCCCGCTCCGTTGGGGCCGATGTAGCCCACCAGATCGCCCTTCTCAACTTCAAACGAAATGCCTTTAAGTGCTTCCACCGTTTGTTTTTCTCTGAACAGCTTCCCCTTTTCACGTTTCTTTCTCACCGTGAAGGTCTTTTTCAGATCACCTACTTCTATATAGCTCATTTTTTCCTCTCCCTTTTAATTGTGGCACAAAAAGATACCATAACCTGCCGGAAGTGTCAAGAAAAATGACACCATAACCCCATCCCCAAAGGTTCCCAAAATGTTCATTTTTTTCGGAAACTGTCGATCCACGCGGAGAGAGACACTCTTTGATCGAAGAAATTAACGTAGCCTTCCAAAGAAACAGCCTTTTCGTGCAAAGTCTTGGACTTTCTCCACACGAAGATCAGAGCTTTACCCTTACCGTTCTTTGCCTCCTGAATGATGTTTGCCGCTGCGGAATTCCCGTCAAACGCCACCACCATTGAGGGACGGCGCTCGAAGATCTCGTAATTAAAGCTCTTGTAGATCCCCATTCCTTCACTTTCAGGCGAGATCCTTATAAAGACTCCCGCTGCCTGCAGTCTGTTTCTTTCCTCTTTTGTAATGAGGGCAGGAACGACCGCAAAGATGCGGAACTTTTTTTCATTATGTTCCACCAGATATTTTTCATATCCGAAAAGCCTGTGTCCGATGACAAAGCAGACTTCTTCCGGGTCGAGGGCATCGTAAAGCCCCTTAAGCTGAGTGATCCCCTCCTCTGTAATGGATGTGAGTCGTTTCTCGGTGTTAAAGCTTCCTCCGATCAAAACAACCGGAGTAAGGTTCCATGGGATCTCTTCGATACTGTCACGAAGCTCCGCCACCGCATCAAGCCTCTTTACATTCTTAAGCTTCAGCTTTTCAATGCCGCTGCCTTCTTCCATTCTCTTAAGCAGGTATTCTTCAAGAGTTTTTCCTCCGCAAGCCGCAGAAAGCTTCCTGCTCTTCGTCTCAAAGGCTTTCAGACTGTACTCGATTATATCGCTTTCGGTCTCCTTCATACTGAGCACATCATCGTAAGACAGATCCAGGAAGTTTTGGAGGGAAAGCTGCTCATCTATTGAATTCGTTCCGTAAAGAGCCGCTCCGTCGGTTCCCTGAACGCAATGTATGCCGTTTTCAATATATTTACGAAGAGGATGATTCTCTATGGAATTCAGATTGTTAAGGCGCACGTTGGAGGAGATCTGAAACTCCAGCACAATATTGTTTTCCTTAAGTTCCTTAAGTACCTTACGTCCCTTTTGAGTCTTAAAGCCGTAAGTATAAAGTCCGTGTCCCAGGCGGACTCTGGGCATCTTCTGCCCCTCCGCCA
>JAILNG010000113.1 GCA_024691875.1 Lachnospiraceae bacterium
GCTGATCCTGCTTTCTCCATCAACTCCTCCACATTGCAATTCAATGCTCTTGCAAGGAGGAAAACGGTTTCTGCGCTTGCCCGGTTAATGTCTTTTCTGCGCTGTTCGTATTGCTGGATGGTGCGTACCGGGATTCCTGAAGCGGCAGCTAATTCGCTTTGACTAAAGTGCGCTTGTTTACGTAATTGTTTAAGGCACGTATTGAAAGAAGATAAGCGCATTAGCTCGTTCATGCGATCGACAAATTGAAGGATATCCATTTCGTGGTAAGGATCATACATGTTGAGTATGGTGTTTATGGGAACATGTTTTGTGATTTCCGCAAATGACAGGCCGCATTCCCACTGGTAATAAGCAAGAGCCCAGCCGGCCCAGTATTCCGGGCTGCGGGAAAAACGAGGAGAAGGTTTAATGCATTCTGACAGGAGTCCGCAGCGGTCCAGAACTTCGTAAACCAGCTCAGAGCCGGATCTTCCTACCAAAAAGGTCGGGTTTCCTGCACCGAAGTGTGCAGCTATGCCTGAGGCAAGAAAAAGATCAAAAAATGAAGACAGCTCAAAGTGATAGCCGTAAACAGCAAAATCGAACATTGCAGCAAGGTTTTTTCTGGAATGCTCAAGGAAAAGTTTATCGTAAGCGTGCGTCATCTCTTTTCATCTCCTCACTTAATATCTGTGTTATAAAAAGATCGTTTCTTTCGAAATGATTCTTTTCAATTGAAAAATAATCATTTCTGGCTTTTTGATTTCTGAGTTTCTTTTGGGGATACCATTCATCGATTTTTGCAATTTCGTAGCCAATGAAATTGATCCTGTTAAAAGATTTCTTGCTTTTCAGCACAAACTGCTGCCCGAGTTTACCTAAGTGCATAGCATTATTAAGTTGGCGATAAGATATTCCGCCGTTGATAAAATCCGAAGCAAAGGAGAAATAGCTGTCGTCGGCCCGGTAGCCGATGATACAGTCAGCATTTTTGTAATCGGAATCAAAGTTTTTAATAATATATTCTTTGGCCTGAGAGGCTAAAGGAGAGGAAACGTCAAAGCTTCTGTTCTCCAAAAGAATGGCAAGCCAATGTAAAATACAATATTTCGGATCATTAAGATTAAGGATATTGAGATCCGAACAATCAATTGTATAGCGATTGGCAAAGCCGTCTTTAGACTCGGAAACACCCCATTCTTTGGCCGTTTCAAGGGTTTCTGTGCAATAAAATCCCAAGCCGTAATCATTATACGACTTACCTGCTCCGAATATAGGAGATTGTATAACATGATCTGAACCGTGGTAAATTTTTTTTATCATAAGGTTACCTCTTCTGTTACTATACTCCCACAGGAGTATAAAAGTCAATTCTTTTAATAATTGATTAAAAAAATTCCCCGCGTTTTGCGGGGAATACTTATATTCTGCATCTGTTGTAATCGTTTCTTCTTTACTCCACCTTCGCGAACTGAGTCTTCAGCTCTGCGGAGAGTTCCACGATCTTGCCCATTTCGGAGGTGATGTTTTCGATGGCGTTGTTCTGGTCGGAGACGGTTTCGGTGATCTCTTCGATGGTGGTGGCGTTGTCCTGAGTGACGGACACCATGGCGTCCATGTTGCGGCGGATCTGGCCGAACTGCTCGCGGATGTGTTCGATGATGGTGTACTCGCGGTCCACCTTTTCCTTTGCGGCGCCGGTGGTGGCGGTGATCTTTTCGAAGACGGTGAGGATGTCCTCGACCTTCTGCACGCTGCTGCCTGCGGCTTCTGCGCCGGCGGTGATTTCCTTGGCAACGTCGTTGATGCGGTCTTTCAGCTGTTCAAGGATGTTTCCGATGTTGTTGGAAGCGGTGGCGCTCTGTTCGGAGAGCTGGCGGATCTCTTCGGCAACTACTGCGAAGCCTCTGCCGTGTTCGCCCGCGCGCGCTGCTTCGATGGAAGCATTAAGGGACAGCAGGTTGGTCTTTGATGCGATGGAGTTGATCTGGTCCAGAATGGACGTGATCTTGCTCATCTCGTCCAGAAGGGACTCGGTGGAAGTCTTTGCGCCGGAAACTGTCTCTTCCATGCCGCTGATGAATTCCTTTGCGGTCACAACGGTTTCTGTGCCGTTGTCGACAGCGCTCATTACATCCGAGAAGCCTGCGTCCATTTCTTTCGCAAGGTTGTGATTGTCATCCACGTCCTTGCTTGCGTTATCTACGGAAACGACTACGTCGGAAGCGGCGGAAGTCGTTGTTTCCATGAGCTTGCCCATCTTACCGGTGGAAGTCTCCACGTTCTTGCTGGCGTCAACGAGCACCTTCACCACGTTTTGTGAATTCACGATGGTGGAATTCAGCTGCTGCGCGATGTTGTCAGCCAGCTGGCCGTTTTTCTGCACGATCTCCAGCGTCTTTTCTGTTTCATCCACGATCTGGGAACCACGCTTCACGCAGGTGTAGATGAGGATCGCAGTAATGATGTAGAGCGCGATCTTGGTCATTCCGCCGCCGAAGCTGCCTGTGTGACCATCAATGATCCTTGCGTCGATCAGGAGTGACACGATGGAGATCAGGATGAAAGGACAGGAAAAGTAAAGCACCAGTCTTTTCATGAAGTAGGTGGAGATCATGGCCAAAAGTACGAAATCCGCAAAGAAAGCGACTCCGTTTCCGTCCGAAAGCCACGAGAACACAAGTGTTCCCACTGCAGCCGGCATTACGAGAAACATTGCTTTCCGCATGTCAGGCATATGTATAAAGTACGCGATCGTAGAGATCGCCCCGCATGTCAGCATGGTTATTGTTTCAATTATCGTGGTTCTTGACATACCGAAATTAATAACTGCCAGAGCAATGAGGGCAAGGATTGCGCCCCATATGATAATAAGATTTGTTTTGTGTATTTTTTTAACAGACATAAAATGCTCCTTATAAAAACAAACGATCAAATAAATGTGTGAAAAATCGATTTATTATACCCTCAAAACAGAAATTGGTCAAGTGACGCCCGAAAGGCGCAAAAAATCCCGACATTTCTGCCGGGAAGAAAAATTTTCAATCAAATTTCACTGTCAAACTCAGTGATCCTTAAGGCCCAAGACTCTTGCTATGCCTGCCATACAGAATTCACCCGCAAGAGTGCCGCGTTGGGCGGTCTCTTCTAAGGGCTCCCCATTCAGGAAAGAAGAGAAGATGGTTCCGATCACAAAGGAACTGATGAATTCCGCCACGCTCCTCTTAAAGTTTTCCGGACGCTTCATGTACGGCTTCCGCTTTTCCAGAAAGATCATGGTGTTGTCGGTTTCTTCGTCCACGAAGTCACGGGTGAAATTCTCGTACTTCGTTCCGGCGCCTGCGTTCAGGATCAGCAGAAAATCGTCCTTGTGGGCATACATGTACCGGATCAGCCCGGTCATCGACTCCGCCGTGCTTTCAAAGTAGCCCGCCAGCTCACAGGAACCGTCGTTTTCCATGAAAGGGTAGGAGGATTCGGAATAAAGCTCGTACAGGCCGTTAACGCAAGGCTCCACCAGCTTGTCAAAAAGATCTTCTTTGCTGTCAAAGTGAGAATAAAAAGCACCGTTTGTGACACCCGCCTCCTTGCATATGGTTCGTATAGAGGCAGCCTGAAACCCCACTTTTGTAAATTGTTTTTTTGCACTTTTTAAAATGTTTTTGTGCGTTTTATCGTAATCGTAAGCCATAAAATACCTCAATAGATCATATTATAAACGTTTCGGCCGCAAAAAACAAACACGCGCGGGCGAAATGCATCTATATAATCTTACGCTGTAATATAACAAAAGTCAACATTTTTTTAACACACAACTCCGAGTTTTCTGATATAATGCTTGATGTTTACGTATTGTTCGCGGGGAGCATTATGAAAACGAACTTAAAATTTGACGTT
>JAILNG010000046.1 GCA_024691875.1 Lachnospiraceae bacterium
ATGCAAAGGCTGTAGTGGACGGAGCCACAATGACTTCTGCCACAAATACACTTACTGTAAACGGCCTCACACTGAATCTCCTGAACACGACGAAAAATGAGTCAACCGGAGATTACGACGAAATGACCGTTACGGTAACAAAGGACACGGCCTCCACCTATGATCTTATTAAAAATGCGGTTAATGAATACAACAATCTCCTCGAAGAAATGTCAAAGCTCTATTATGCAGACTCTGCAAGGGATTACGATCCTTTGACGGACGAACAGAAAGAGTCCATGAGTGATGACGAGATCGAACAGTGGGAAAACAAGATCAAAGGATCTCTCTTAAGAAGAGACACCACACTGGGAAGCCTGATGACTTCGATGAGAACAGCTCTTCAGAGTACATACACGGACAGTGACGGAAACACGTACTCACTTTCGACTTACGGTATCGTAACCGGTACTTATACGGAGCGCGGTAAGCTCCATATCCTGGGAAACAAGGACGACGCCATTTACGCGGCAGATAATGACAGACTGCAGGCAGCTCTTGATGAAGATCCGGATAAGGTAATGGAAGCGATGAGCGGCATCTTTACAAATCTTTACTCCACTTTAAGTGATAAATGTGCAAAGACAAGTATTTCAAGTGCCCTTACCTTCTATAATGATAAGCAGTACAAGAGTGATCTTGACAGATACCAGAGCGATCTTGATACGATCAATGACAGGATCGACGATCTGAAAGACAGATACTACAAACAGTTTACAGCGATGGAAAAAGCCCTTGCGGAACTTCAGAGCAAATCGTCATCATTGGCATCAATGCTCGGAACATCGACAACCCAGAATAGTTAATGAAATCGGAGGAAAAAATTATGGCTATGAATGCAGCAACACTCTATCAGGGAACTAAGGTTAACACAGCATCTCCCGCTGAGCTCACACTGATGCTCTATGAGGGCGCTATCAAGTTCTGTAACATCGCGCTTCTCGGCTTCGAGACCAATGATTACGAAAAAGTGAATAACAACATAATAAAGGTTCAGAACATCATTACTGAATTCCGCGCAACACTTGATTTCAAGTACGAGACAGCGAAGGACTTCGATCTCATTTACGAATACATCAACACACTCCTGATCCAGGCTAACATCAAGAAGGAAAAGGAAAGCCTTGAGAAGGCTCTCGGACAGATCCGTGAGATGAGAGATCTCTGGAAAGAGATCATGAAGCAGAACCATATGTATGTTCGTTAACATCGCATTGGAGAAATGATGGAAGACAGACTTGATTTTGGCGGATACTTAAGAGTCATGCAGGATGTGCTGGTGAGGAAGAAAAAGGTTCTCACAAGCATATATGAAGCCACTAAGGTGCAGGAAAACGCGCTGGCACAGGAGAGCATCGACGAAAAGGCTTTTAATGACGCCATAGACAATAAAACAAAACTTATTGACGAGTTGACTGAGATGGATGAAGGTTTTCAGAAACTCTTTGAAAAAGTCTCTCCGGAAATTAAGGAAAAAGGCAAGGAGCATGCGGATAAGATCCGCAGGCTCCAAGCTTTAATTCAGGAAATCACCGATTTAAGCGTCACTGTTTCCGCTCTTGAAAAGAAGAACAAGTCAACACTGGACAAAAGGATCGAGGAACTTCGTAAAGGAAAGAAGAGCTTCAAGGTCAGCCGCCAGACTGCAGACAAGTACTACAAGAGCATGAACGGGCTAAATGCCGTGACGCCGGTTTTTCTTGACGAGAAACATTAGATACTTGCGTTTTCCCAAAATAAGGAGGAATTGCCATGAAAACGAAGAAGTTGATCTTGCGACTGATCGCTGTTGTTGCATTGATAGCGATGGTTGTGGGACTGAATACGGATAACGGAGTTCTCGCTTCAGCAGGCGTGGCAGTGCCGAGTAACCTCATTGTGATCGATTACGACAGATTGTCCGTGATCATTGATGAAACTTCTCTGGCGGCAGGTGAAAGGGACGAGAAGATCTACTTCACGGACACCTACACAGCCGACATTTCAAAATGGTACTGTTGCAATGTGCGCGATAACGTAGCCATGTTTGACTTTTCGTGGGCAAGAAGCAATGCAGACGTAAAGGTTTACATCTGCGGCGATTACCACACAAAGATCTCAAGCATTGTTTTAAAGTGGCAGGACACTCTCGGTGTGAAATTCACCGGTACGCTGCTTGCAACAGACATTACAGATGCCGAAAGCTGGAAAGCGAAGTATGCGGAAGCTGATTACGCCGATCATTTCGGCGAAGATACAGGCTACTTCATTTTCACCAAAAAAGTAAATAACAGGGACCAGACTTATCTGGAACTTGAAAACATAGAATGGCGTAAAGGTAACAACGGTAACTGGCATGAGTTTAAGGACCTGGATCCTCATGAAATGGAGATCCGCGGCGGAGCACTTGAATTCCGTATCAGATCTGTAAGCCAGGATGATGATGCCAACGGTATCGGAAACCGTTCTTCGGGAGTGGCAAGATACACCCTTGCAAAAATTCTTCCGGGACCTATCGTGAACATTAACCTTGTGGACGGAACCATCAATTTAAAGAATGGACAGGAATTTTCTCTGGACGGCGAAAACTGGACATTGATCCCCATATTCGCTTCCAAGGCCACCACAGATGAAGCTACGGTGCCTTCTTCAGACAGAGTTACAGCCATCGAGCCTATCACAACATCTGTAAGAACAACAAAGTTTTTGGCTCAGCAGGCACTTGGGCTTGCCATGTCAGATGCGATAACAAACTCTGCGGTGCTTTACGTAAGAACTGCCGGCGCACAGCGTGCTGCTGCGAGTCGGATCACCGAGATCACTATCCCGACATCGGGAACACTTTCTGCTGCGGAGCAGGCAAACATTGAGATCGAATACGTTTCTTCCAAATCCGGTAACGGCGGAATTCAGGTTACTAACAACAATGACTGTGATTTCCAGGTAGCGGTGCTCACGCCCACGGATGCAACAAGATACGGACTTTCGAATTTCCCTGATGCCGGTGCGACAGTTTCCGCAACTGCTTATTCGGAACTTCCCGTAACGAGTATGCAATGGACTACGTTAAAGGCAAACAGTTACACAAAGATCGCATACAGCAGAGCAGTAAGCGGATCGATCATCGTAGTGAGAAAGACCGGAACAAAGACCGAGCTGCCTTCACCTTACAGACTTTGCTCACCCAGCCTTGATTACACTAAGGCTTTAACCTACGCTTCCATTTCCGGAAGCCCGAAGCTCGGATACACCCTTACGGCAAATCCCAGCACGAACCTGACTTCGAAGCTTGCTTCAAATCTTGACGATTTCGAGTTCAAGTGGGAGTACGCAAGTGCAAAGAATGCCACCACATGGACAGAGATCGATGGCGTAGGAAATTCAAGAACATTGAACATTTCCGACACTGTTCCGGACGGAGCAACTTACGATTCGGTATATGCCCAGACACACCTTAAGTACGTTCGTGTCACCATCACTTACAACGGTAAGTCAGTGACGAGTACGGCTGTGGGATTTGTAAATTAATACGAAGCTTTACAAAGGCTTAAATACAATGCAGGCTTCAGCGGCAAAAGTCGTTGAAGCTTGTTTTTTTTACGCAGCAGTGAAACTGATTGCAAATATCGTTGGCTCCCCAAAAATCGATTTTGCAAAATTAGTTTTGAAAAATTTAATTGTTTATGAGGACGGAAGGTGCTAATATTAACTACGGAGTCGAGTTGTGAAAAGAGGTTGTGAACAGGAGGATAATCATGAAATCAATTATCGTTTGCGCATCCACACATCACGGAAACACACGTAAGGTAGCGGATGCGATAGCTAAAGAGTGCAATGTTGAAGTGGTCGATGCTGTGGCGGTTCGCGAAAAGGACCTGAGTGACTACGATCTGATCGGTTTTGCATCCGGAATTTACGGAGCAAAGTTCCACAGAGCCGTTATCGATTTTGCGGCAAAGAACCTTCCCAATGACAAGAAGATCTTTTTCCTTTCGACCAGTGCAATGAACATGGACTTTACAAAATCAATGGATTCCGGACTTACCGGTAAGAACGCCGAGGTGGTAGGAAAGTTCTCATGCAACGGTTACAATACCTTCGGACCCTTCAAACTCATCGGCGGAACATCAAAGGGCCGCCCCAATGAAGAGGACCTTAAAAACGCAGTTGAGTTTTATAAAAACATGATTGAAAAGCTTTGACATTTAAGGCACAAGGGCAGTAAAATGTCCTTGTGTTTTTTTGACCCTTTGGGGGACATGATTAGAGGCTCATTTTTGGAGGCAAAATATGGGAAATGAAAACGGAACGTGGATAATGTACGGAGTGTCAAGGGATGATCCGGAATGCCTGCACACCCCTGAAGAAGCAATAGAATACATTAATAAAGTCGGTTTTTTGCCTCTTTTCAGAAATGAGATACCGGGCTTTTCTCTTGAAGAACGAACTGTTCCTGAGGACTGGTGGTCCGGGGATTTCAAAATTGATCCATGGGAATGGAGAAAAACGATATCTGACAGCAAGAAAGTAGCCTACGGAAAATTCTTTGACAAAAAGGCCGGTTTTGTCTCGCTTGAATGGCTGCCTTATTTTGTGAATTTCAGAAGAGATGGTTATGATTTTGACGCTCTTTGGGATGACGGTAAGGCATCCGCCAAACAGAAAATGATCATGAACCTTTTTATGGAAGAAAATGAGGACGCGGAGCTTTTTTCATATGAAATAAAAGATAAAGCCGGATTCGGTAAGGAGGGCGCAAAGGGCTTCGAAGGCACTCTTACCGGATTGCAGATGCAAACCTATCTTACTGTCCGTGATTTCAGGCAGAGAATCAACAAGAAAGGCGAAAGCTACGGCTGGTCCGTTGCAGTAATGACCACCCCCGAACACATGTGGGGCAGAGAACTTGTGACTTCTGCATATAAAGAAGATCCGACGGAATCTGCCAAACGGATCGGCAAACATATGCATGACATATATCCCATAGCAAATCAAGGACAGATCTGCAAGATTTTGGGATTACCGAAAAAAATTACACAGTAAACAGAGAGCAGGGCACAGAGCCCTGTTTTTTGCTGATTTTTGCAAGAAGGCAATTATATTGTGTTTCGACAGGGGCATGATTCCCCCAAAGTTTCATTTTGCTATTGTAAGGTGTGGGGGAAATGTTATAATAAAAGTAAATTCGGAATCGGAGGCTGTTAACCGCTGATCATGCAGAGTAATTACAAAACAAAGACGCGAAATGCGATAATCGAATATCTTAAAGATAATGAGGACAAGCGCTTTACCGCACGCGATATTGCAGAGGGGCTGGAGGAGAGCGATGTTGAGATCAACCGTTCCACGATCTATCGAAATCTTGAAAGACTGTGTGCGGAGGGAAAACTGGTAAAATACAAGGAATCCGACATCAATGCCACCTGCTATCAGTACACGGAAGGGCATGAATCGTGCAACAAGCATATGCATGCTCAATGCGAGATCTGCGGACAGATAATACATTTGGAAAACGATATTTTCCAAAATCTGGGAGAAGATGCCAGAAAAGAGTACGGCATAGAAATTGATTACGGAAAGACGATCATAATCTGCAGATGTTCCAAATGTAAGAAAATAAAGTAAATTAAAACCGGGCCATGACCCGGTTTTTTTGCATCGTAAATTTTTGCAACAATGTTGCAAATTTTTCTTGACATTGTAAAGACACGTGTTATAATATGCGACAATGTTGCAAATTTTAAGGCTGCGGCTTGATCGCGTGATTTGTATAAAGGAGACTAAAATGTCAAAGAGAGAAGTTCCTATTGTAGTAATTACAGGCTATCTGGGTTCCGGAAAGACGACACTGATGCAGAACATTTTAAAGCAGGAAAACAGAAAGATCGCCCTTATCGTAAACGATATGGGAAGCATCAACATCGATGCGTCTATTTTAAATAAGACAGGAAACCAAGTGGTTCAGGTGGAGATGGTGGAAATGCAGAACGGATGCATCTGCTGCACTCTTCGCGATGAGTTTATGGCCCAGATCGAGAGATTGTCAAAAGACAAGAGCATTGAGGCGATTTTTGTTGAGGCTTCGGGCATCAGCGAGCCTTCATCCATCGCGGGCGCATTCGTAAATTACGAAGAGATGACTGAAGACACAAGAGTGTACTTAAAGTCGGTTGTTTCGGTGGTGGATGTAGACAGGATCTACCGCGAGTTTTTGCATGACCTTATGTCTGATGAGGAATGCGAGGACGGCGATGTCATCAATCTTATTATGGATCAGATCGAGTTCTGCAATCTGATGATACTTAACAAGATCGACCTGCTCACCGAAGAACAGCTTGAAGAGGTTAAGGAAGGACTCCGTTCGATTCAGCGAAAGGCTGAGATGATCACTTGCAAGAACGGAGAGGTGGATCTGGATGTGATCCTTAACCGTGAGGATTTTGATTATGATGAAGTGGAAGCGTACTCAAGCGTTCAGCAGGCACTGAACAATTGTGAGCATGAGGATGTGAAAGCTTGTGTGGACGAGTACGGTATTTCTTCTTTTGTATTTGAAGACAAGCGTCCCTTTAACCGGGATGCGTTTGATGCTTTTGTTGAGAATTATCCCGGGCAGCTCATCCGCTCCAAGGGCTACATCTGGTTCTCCGACGATCCGGAGCATGTTCAGCTCTTCGAGCAGGCGGGAAGAAACGCTTCCGTTACCGAGCTGACTCCCTGGGTTTCCGCATGGCCTGAGGAAGAACTGGCGCCGGTGCTTGAGGACTTCCCGGATCTTAAGGATGAATGGGATGAAGTTTACGGAGATCGCTGCAATCAGGTGGTTTTCATAGGTAAAGGCTATGAGAAGAGCGAGATCGTAAAGCTGATATATGACTGCATCGACAAGGATCCCGAGGCGTGTCTTAAGAGTAATTAAGGCATATAAAGTCTGTACCCACGGTGTAAAAAAATGTTACTGTTCACACCGCCCTAACGCTCATACGATGGGGTCCCTCCCCTGCTTCGCAGCGGTCCTCCCCATTGTCGTGAATTCGCAATCCGCTACGCAACTAATGATAACGGGGAGGACCGCCACGAAGTGGGGGAGGGACCCC
>JAILNG010000122.1 GCA_024691875.1 Lachnospiraceae bacterium
GACCATTCCGGGCATGGGCATGTGCTCGTGGTTCTTGTCCGCGTAATATCCGTCAATGTAAGCCTCTACCTCTGTAGCTTCCAGTTTTCCGCTGTGCTGGGGAAGTGCCAGTACCTTGTGACCGCCAAACTCTACAGCGCCGGCTTCGTGAGCCGCAATGTGGCCTGTTTCCGCTGCGATGACACCCTGATAGGAACGAAGCATTGCATCGATCATTGTGGCATTTGCCTGAGTGCCTCCGGCGAGAAAGAATATGTCAGCTTCGGGAGCATTGCAGGCTTTACGTATCTTTTTACGCGCGGATTCGGAGTAGATGTCTGCCCCATAAGCCGCGGTTTTTTCCATGTTGGTTTCGACCAGCTTCTTAAGGATGGCGGGATGTGCGCCCTCCATGTAGTCCGAAGAAAAGCTGAGTTTGTTGGTTGACTCCATTTTTGTTCATCCTCCGTAATGAAAATCTGATCATCCTATAATAATCCTGTTACGGGTAAAAGAAAAGCTTATTTTGCAAACATTAAAAGCATGATCAGTGAGAAGCCTATAATGAATGCAAATGCCCCGCTGTCGTTGTCTTTACAGCCCACCATAAGGGGAAGTTCTTCCACGGTGGTGTAGATCATTGCACCGCCTGCCGCAGCCATGATGTAAGGCAATGAAGCGGGGAAGAGAACTACGATGATCAAAACAAAAACAGCAACAATGGGGATGGGAACCCCCGAAACAACGCCCATGAAGAATGCTTTACCTTTTCCTGTCCCTTTTTCCATGACGGGAAGGGATACAAACAGTGCTTCCGGGAAGTTCTGGACCGCAAGAGCCACAGCGAGGAAAAGCGGCGTGGATGCGGGGATCCAGTCGGTTTCCATGAAGTGAGCAGCGTAGATCGCGCCCAGGGCCAGGCCCTCAGGCACGTGGTGAATGACCTCCGCCAGCATCATCTTGGTCTCATCCTTTAAATTGCTTTGGATCCCTTCGGTGATCTCCACAAATGCGTGAGTGTGAGGAACTGTGCTGTCCAGAGCAAACTGAACGGCGACTCCCGCACAGAAGCAGATGAACAGAGGGACGATGGCGCGAAGGCCGGACTTGTTGAAGCCGTCGGCAGCGGGCTCGATCATGCCCCAGATCGAAATGGAAAACATTATGCCTGCCGTAGCGCCTGCCATCAGAACACGGATCTTGTCCGAGATCTTGCTCTTTCGGGCATATACGGACGCGGCGCCCAAGGCTGTCCCCACAAGAGGGATCAGCATTCCGAAGATATTGTCGGAATTGCTCATGGCGTTTGAAGTGTCAAGGTACTCGATCAGTGTTTTCAATCCGATGAAGATGAGGATCGTTCCTCCCATAACCTCCGATCCGGATTTGTAACGGGACCCAAAGAGATTTCCGATCTTTACGCCCAGTGCTGAGATCAGGAAAGTCACAACGGCGATCACGATCACCGCAAAAATTGTATTTTGGAGCTTTCCGGTTTCAAGAACCTGAACCGGAACGGCGACAAAGGTGATTCCCACGGCCAAAGCATCGATACTGGTGGCAACAGCCATCAGAAACATGGTTTTTACATCGAAGCCTGCCTTTTCCTCCTCTTCTTCCGAAAAGGCTTCACGTATCATGTTGATACCTATGAGACTGAGCAGTACGAAGGCTACCCAGGGCGCCACAATGCGGATCCATTTTTCAAAGCCTGAACCTATCAGGAAACCGATGAAAGGCATTATTCCCTGAAAAGCACCAAACCATATGCCACAGATCAAACATTCTTTAATCGTCAATTTCTTGACCGAGAGACCCTTGCAGACGGAAACGGCGAACGCGTCCATTGCCAGGCCCACTGACAAAAGCAACAGTTCAAATATGCCCATTTTTAACTCCCTATATTAAAAATCTGAAATGTTAAAAGTAAAAGTTCATCTATTATACTATAAAACGATTATTTTTTGTATACAATTTTTGGATCGAAAAAATGCTTTTATATTAAACCTTTACATGTTATAGTGTGAGAAAGCGACATTGCTTTTTCAGAAAGGCGAAATCATGTTCAGAGAAATGAGAAGATACAAACAGCAGATCAGCGAAGAGGAATGCATAGAGATCCTGAAAACACAGAAGCGCGGCGTGCTTTCGGTTCTGGGTGACGACGGCTATCCCTACGGAATGCCCATGAATCATTGGTACTGCGAGGC
>JAILNG010000058.1 GCA_024691875.1 Lachnospiraceae bacterium
CTGATCTCCGTAATGTTTGCGAACAATGAGATCGGAACGGTTGAGCCCATTGCGGAGATCGGAAAGATCGCCCATGAACACGGCATTGTTTTCCACACCGACGCTGTTCAGGCTTTTGCTCATCTTCCCATTAACGTAAACGACATGAACATTGACCTTCTTTCCGCCAGCGGACACAAGTTCAACGGACCCAAGGGCATCGGCTTCCTTTACATCCGTAACGGCATCAAGATCACATCCCTGATCCACGGCGGTTCCCAGGAAAAGGGAAGAAGAGGCGGAACCCAGAATACACCCGGTATCGTGGGAATGGGCAAGGCTGTGGAGCTCGCTGCAAAGCGTCTGCAGGAGAGAGCGGCAAAGGAGACTGCTCTTCGTGATCACCTGATCGACAGGGTGCTGGCAGAGATCCCCTACACAAAGCTTAACGGACATCGTACAACACGGCTTTCCAATAATGCAAACTTCAGCTTCAGATTCATTGAGGGCGAATCCCTTCTCATTATGCTTGACCAGAAGGGCATATGCGGATCCAGCGGCTCGGCGTGCACATCCGGTTCTCTCGACCCTTCCCATGTGCTTCTTGCCATCGGTCTTCCTCATGAGATTGCTCACGGATCTTTAAGACTCACGGTTTCCGACGAGAACACCATGGAAGAGATCGATTACACGGTGGAAGCCCTCAAGAAGATCGTGGAGCGCTTGAGAAGCATGTCACCCCTTTACGAGGATTTTGTAAAGAAACAAAAAGTGTGAAGCATGGCGTGTTTTAACAGTAAGATGCGCATGAACAGTCATTTGAACAGCAAAAGAACAGGAGAAAAAAATGAGTCAGGTTATCGAATACAGCGAAAAGGTCATGGACCACTTCACAAACCCCAGAAATGTGGGTGAGATCGAAAATCCCAGCGGCGTGGGCACTGTCGGAAACGCAAAGTGCGGCGACATCATGAGGATCTATCTTGATATCGATGAGAATAACATCATCAATGACTGCAAGTTTAAAACTTTCGGCTGCGGAGCGGCAGTAGCCACCAGCAGCATGGCAACGGAGATGATCAAGGGAAAGAGCGTGGAAGAGGCTTTGAAGCTTACAAACAAAGCAGTTCAGGAAGCTCTCGGAGGACTTCCTCCCGTAAAGATCCACTGCTCACTTCTTGCAGAGGAAGCAGTGCATGCGGCTCTTTGGGATTTCGCACAGAAGAAGGGCATTTCCATTGAGGGACTCAGACCTCCGGTAAATGATATTGATGAGACCGAGGCATTTTACGAGACTCCCGGAGAATGATAAGACCCATAATGGTGTGAACAGTTTATGCGGCTTGCCAAACATCTTTGAAAGCGAGCTTTCGGAAGGTTTAACAAGCCGCATGACTGCGAACTGTAACACAGTAACCATAAAGTTGTCTGAATCTTTATAAATCGGTTGACAACTTTGAAAGCATAAGATATAATAGCGAAGCTGTCGTTGAGACAGACTGATATGGCGACATAGCCAAGTGGTAAGGCATCGGTCTGCAACACCTGAGCACCGGTCCAAATCCGGTTGTCGCCTCTATACCTTGAAGTTAAAGCTTCAAGGTTTTTTTTGTCCTTCGGCGCGGGTGAAGCCCGAGAGCTATTTTGCGTGAGAAACCTAAAATTTATTGCTTTGTTTTCCCAATGGTTTATAATAAAAGAAAAAGAAGACAGAAAACAGACGTTTCAAGGGGATTGATGACCGACATGGATTACAAGATCTTGATAGTGGAAGATGAAAAAGGAATAGCCGACGGTATCGGAAAACAGATGAAGCAATGGGGATTTGAAGCGAAAGCGATTTCTGATTTCCATAATGTGATGGGGGAATTTGCGGAGTATCAGCCCCATCTGGTTATTATGGACATATATCTGCCTTTTATGAGCGGTTATCATTGGTGCAGCGAGATAAGGAAGGTGTCTTCGGTTCCGGTGATCTTTGTTTCTTCTGCATCCGACAACATGAACATAATTATGGCCGTGAACATGGGCGCAGATGATTTCATTGCGAAGCCTTTTGATCAAAATGTTCTCACTGCTAAGGTGCAGGCTCTTTTGAGAAGAACCTACGATTTCGGCGTGTCTTCCCCTATACTTGAACACAAGGGCGCTATGCTGAATACAGGGGACAACACCCTGGCTTTCGGAGAGAGCAGGATCGAGCTGACGAAGAACGAGTATCGCCTGCTACTTACGCTTATGCAGAACAAGGGAAAGATCGTAAGCCGCGAAAAGCTCATGGAGGCCCTTTGGGAGAGCGGCGATTTTGTTGACGAAAACACACTTACGGTGAATGTGGGAAGACTCAGGAAAAAGCTTGAAAATGCGGGCCTAAAGGATTTCATCGTCACCAAGTCGGGCGTGGGTTATACAGTGGGGTAAGAA
>JAILNG010000128.1 GCA_024691875.1 Lachnospiraceae bacterium
CGGCTACGTATTTACCGTAGCCGACAACAACACAAACAGATGGTTCCCCGAAGAGGGTGCATCCGAAAGAGCAAATGCGATCATTGCAAGAGTTAACAAGGTTCAGGAACTCTTTAACTGCAAGATCGAGATCAAGCCTTACGGAGAATCCGAATTTGCAAATGCCGTTACAGCCGGTGAGGATTACGCCGATATCGTTGTCTGCGAAACTTGGAACCTGGGACGTCACATCAAGGCAAACAGAGTTGTGGATCTTGCTTCTCTTGAAGGTCTGAACTTAAACGCAGATTACTGGACAAAGTACAACAACACCAACCTTCTTTCCTACCAGGGCAAGGTTTACGGTGTTGCGGCTCCCTTCGCTTCACAGATGGACGAGATCTTCCTTATGTTCTTCAACAAGAACATTATCGAGGAGCTCGGTCTTGAAAGCCCCTACGATCTTTACGACAGGAACGAATGGACATTCTCCAAGTTCCTTGAGTACCTTAAGGCTGCAAAGAAGGATCTTAACGGTGACGGAATGTTCGACGAGAACGACAGATACGGTCTTACCTGCGGTCACAGCTGGGATACACCTGTTGTCCTGTATCTTGCATCAGGCAACCAGTTCTACAAAGAGAATCCTGACGGATCCATCGAGTTCCAGCTCAACACAACAAACGCATTCAAGGCTGTAAAGCAGGTCAAGGAAATGCTTAATCCCGGCGACACCTTCTGGCCCAATCCCGGTTCCGAAATGCACGCCTATGTAGAAGCTTTCACTCAGGGCAAGTCCCTTTTCTACACCTACTCAAGAGGAAGAGGTGTAGCGGATGCGATCTATGATATGCAGGATGACTTCGGTATCGTTCCGATCCCCAGAGGAGACAACGCAACAGAGTATCGTTGCTGGGTCAGCCATGATGCTCCCAGTGTATCGATCCCTTCCACGAACAAGAACATTGATAAGACTGTGAAGATCCTTGAAGCACTCGCTTACTTTGCACAGGACGAGAATGAGATCGAACTCGACGAGTTCTGCACAAAGCTCAGGGATGAAAAGTCTGAGGAGATCTTAAGAGAAATGCCCAAGTACGCTCACTCCGATCTTGCTTTCATCGGACAGCAGTGTGCAGGCGGTTTCTATGCTGCACTTAATGCAGTTGTCAATGTAACATTCGCACAGAGAGAAAAGGAAATTGCTTCTACTGTTGCCGGAATCGAACTTGAGGTAGAAGACGGTATTAAGGAATTCATCAACATTATGTTAGGGAAGACCACAACAGCGGAATAAAAAATTCCTATAGTGAATGGGTACAAAGCCGTGAGCTAATATATCGAGGTTTTGTACCCATTTTTTTCTTGATAACGGAAGGGACGAGATTGAACACGACTTATTCCGATATTTGAGGAGGGTTTAATGACCATATTCAAGAATAACAAATTAACGGTCTTTTCGATCCTTTGCCTGGGACTTGTTGTTGTGATCGTAGCGCTCAGCCTGCACGGCGGCAGGAAGGATAAAGGAACGACTTACGATTTCAGCAAGGGTTTTGCTGATGCAAGCCTTGAAAAGACTGATGCCGAATGGGGCACAGATATACTTTCCGCAGATGCAGGTTCTTTTAAAGAAGCGGAGGGTGTGAAGGTCGTGGGAGATCCGGCCTTTTCAGGAAAAGGCAATGTTGTGCTGACAGAAGAGAACAGCAGCATTACCTTTGAATTTGATGTAAAAAACGCAGGTATGTACAGCCTCGAAGTGGAGTATATGCCCGCACCCGGAAACGAAAACGATATTGAAAGAAATATTTTGATAGATGGTGCATTACCTTCAAGTGATGCACAGTTTGTAAGCTTTACAAGGATCTGGAAGGATGAGACGGAGATCAGAAGAGATCTGAACGGCAATGACATAAGACCTTTACAGATCGAGTCAACGGAATGGAAGAAGGTTTTTGTTTTTGATTCCGCAGCTCATTCAAATCTTCCCGTTCGTTTCTTCCTTTCAAAAGGAAAACACAAGGTGACGCTTGAAGGCGTAAAGGAACCCATGTACCTGGCAAATGTGACGGTCAGACCTTACGTTGAAGCTCCCTCTTACGCGGAAGTAAAAGCAGGATACGACAAGAACGGTTTCAAGCCTGCTACGGCGGACCTTATGAAATTCCAGGCCGAGAACATGTTCAGAAAATCGGATTATACTCTTTATCAGAGCTTCGACAAAACTTCTGCCATCACCGAACCTCAGGATGCATCAAAGATCAGGCTGAACTGCATAAGCGGAGACAAGTTCAAGCTCGCGGGACAGTGGATCTCCTGGGAGATAGAAGTGCCCGAGACAGGCCTTTACAACATCGGATTAAGGTACAAGCAGAACATTCTTTCGGGTATCTTTTCTTCGAGAAGATTCCTGATCGATGGCGAGATCCCTTTTAAAGAAGCGGGAAACCTTCAGTTTAACTATTCCGGAGACTGGAAAGTCGAGAACTTCGGAAACGGCGAAGAGGACTATCTTTTCCTTCTGGAAAAAGGAAAGCACATCATCTCGATGGAAGTAACACTCGGTGATATGGCCGAGACCATTGATACGGTTGAAGACATTCTTCTGGAACTCAACAAGATCTACAGAGAGATCCTCGTTATCACAGGAAGCGAAGCAGACATATACAGAGATTACAATTTCGGCAGACTCATCCCCGAAACCGTTGCCAACATGAAGGTTCAGAGCGAAAGACTCGCTTATTGCTCGCAGTACTTCGAGGCTATGGTCGGAGCCAAGGGAGAACAGGCTGCTCCGCTTGACAAGCTCAGCATACAGCTTGCTCTTATGAACGACGATCCGAACAAGATCGCAAGTAACTTTACGCAGTACAAGGACAACATTGCAGGTCTTGCCGAGTGGATGGTAAAGGTCAGCGATCAGCCTCTTTCGATCGATTACTTCTTCGTTTCTGCTCCCGGAGCAAAGCTTCCGAAAGCGGAAGCAGGCTTCTTTACATCATTGGGATTTGAGCTTAAGAGCTTTGTAATGTCCTTCTTTACGGATTACAGCACACTCGGACAGACGGAAGTACATGAAGCGGGAGAGGGAAAGACCATCGAAGTCTGGATCACATCCGGCCGAGATCAGGCAAACATCATCAGACAGATGATAAACAATTCTTTTACACCCCAGACAGGCATAAATGTTGAACTCAAGCTTGTCAGCGCGGGTTCGCTCCTTCCGGCCGTTCTTTCCGAACAGGGACCTGATGTGGCCCTCGGAAATCCTTTGACGGATCCGATACAATATGCTTTACGTAATGCCGTGATCGACCTTACGGAGTTCGCGGATTACAAAGAAGTGTCGGAAAGATTCACGAAGAGCGCACTTGTTTCCTACACATTTGAGAATGCGGTCTACGCATTGCCCGAGACACAGACTTTCCCCATCATGTTCTATCGTAAGGACATCTTCGAGCAGCTTGGACTTACTCCTCCCGACACATGGGATGATTTCATGGAAGTCGTAGCCGTATTGCAGAGAAACAACATGGAAGTGGGCTTCCCTCAGGGTATGGGCGGAATGCAGATCTTCCTTTATCAGAACGGCGGATCCCTTTACAATGAGGATCTGACAGCCTGCACCTTTACGGAAGACAAGACACTGGATGCGTTCCAGTCTATGCTCGACCTTTTCACAACCTATAGATTCCCGAGAGATTACAGCTTCTCAAACCGTTTCAGAACAGGTCAGATGCCTCTCGCGATCCAGGATTACCTCGAATACAATCAGCTTTCCGCATTTGCACCCGAGATCAAAGGACTTTGGGGTATGCTTCCCATCCCGGGAACAATGCTTCCCGACGGTTCCATCGACAGAGCGTGTGCCTGCGGAGGAACATGCGCTATGATGCTCCGCGGCGTGGAAGACAAGGAGAGCGCATGGAGATTCATGGAGTGGTGGACGAGAAGCGAGTCTCAGACAGAATTCGCACAGGAAATGAAGTCCATCCTCGGTAAGGCAGCTATGCATGCAACAGCAAACATCGAAGCCATCGGAAACCTTCCCTGGACAAAGGAAGAGTACACCGCGCTTTACGGACAGCTGAGCCATGTTGAGGGAACACCGGAAGTTCCCGGAAACTACTTCGTGATCAGAAACATAGGATTCGCTTCCGTATCCGGCTACACATCGGGTAACGCGGAAGAGCTTCTCGACTGGGCAAAAGAAACCAATGACGAGATCACAAGAAAACGAAAAGAATTCGGACTTGAGTAACGGGAGGAAAGAAAATGTTGAAATTCAATAAACCGGACATTAAGACTTCCGCTCGAAATCTGTGGAAGGAAATCAGGAAGAACAAGGTGAACTATCTTTTCTGCGCACCTTATTTCATCCTTTTCTGCATATTTACCATCGTGCCCGTTGCGATGTCCATGTTCTTAAGCTTTACTTCCTTTAATATTCTTGAGCCCCCTGTATTTGTGGGCTTACAGAATTACGTAAGACTTTTCTTCGAAGACAGGATCTTCATGGAGAAAGCCATCAGCAACACTTTCGTGATCGCTGCGATCGTTGGACCTGTCGGCTACATGATCTGTCTGTTCCTTGCGTGGATGCTGAACGAGCTTCCGAGGATACTCAGAATGATCTTCACGCTCATCTTCTTTGCACCCACCATTGCGGGAAACATTTATTTTACGTTTACTTATCTTTTTAACAACGATTCGCAGGGCTATGTCAATGCTCTTCTCATAAAGTACGGCATTATCCAGTCCCCGATACTCTGGTTCCAGGATGAAAAGTACATGGTCACATTGATCATCGTGATCTGTCTGTGGACCAGTATCGGTACCACGTTCCTTTCGTTCATCGCCGGTCTTCAGGGCATTCCCGCTCATTACTACGAAGCGGGTGCCATCGACGGCATCAAGAACAGATGGCAGGAACTCTGGTACATCACATTACCTTCCATGAAGCCTCAGCTTATGTTCGGTGCCGTAATGAGCATCACCGGAGCTTTCGGCGTTGGAAGCATAGTTACCGCACTTTGCGGACTGCCTTCAACCAACTATGCGGCACACACGGTAATGAACCATCTTGAAGACTTCGGTAACGTGCGTTTCGAGATGGGATATGCTTCATCCATCGCTACCGTACTTTTCGTTATCATGATCGGTACGAATGCGCTGATCAAGAGGATGCTTTCGAAGGTCGGAGAATAAATCCCGCCTTAAGTGACTGATTCAACGTATGCCGTGATGAGCGGCAGATTGGAGATTGATATGGCTAAAATAAAACTGTCGAGAAAGGAGAGAGGCGTAAAGCGATCCTACTTTGTGGATCTCCTGATGTATTCCATGCTGCTTTTGCTTGGACTTGTAATGGCGATCCCCTTCGTGTTTGCGTTTTCAAACTCGCTGAAGCCTTTGTCCGAATTCTTTTACTTCCCTCCAAGGTTGTTTGTTGAGAATCCGACATTAAAGAATTTTACTGATCTTTTCAGGCTCATGGCAGATTCATGGGTACCTTTCAGCAGATACATTTTTAACACTGTGTTCATTACCGCCGTCGGAACGGCCGGACACATCTTCCTTGCTTCCATGTGTGCATATGCACTTGCAAAGCATAAATTCCCCGGCAGCAGGCTGATGTTCATGCTCATCGTAACCTCACTCATGTTCAGAGGAGAAGTTACACAGATCCCGAGCTTTATCGTGTTTTCAAAGCTTCATCTGGTCGACAATTACGGAGCATACATCCTTCCCGCTCTTTCTTCGACTCTCGGTCTTTACCTGATCAAGCAGTTCATGGAACAGATGGTTCCGGATGAGATCCTTGAATCCGCGAGAATGGACGGAGCAAGCGAACTGGTGGTTTTTTCACGTATCGCAATGCCCATGGTAAAGCCTGCGGTGCTCACACTCCTCATGCTTTCCGTTCAGAACCTCTGGAACATCGGCGGAAGTGTTTACATCAGACGTGAGGAACTCAAAACTTTGAACTTTGCACTCAGCCAGATCATGAACGGCGGTATCGCACGAAGCGGAACCGCTGCTGCGGCTATGGTGCTCATGATGATCGTCCCGATCACCATCTTCATCTTTTCACAGTCCAATATCGTGGAAACGATGTCAACATCGGGAATGAAAGACTGACGGGAAGGGGGGCGAAAAAGAATGAGAAAAAAGTTAATTGTTTTGATCTTAGGTCTTTTACTTGTAACAGGGTCGATCCTTCCCGGATTTAAGGCTTTTGCATCCGAAAACGGAACGGATTACGTTCCGTACATCACTTACGGATACGATTCCCATGCAAACGGAGATTACTATATTTCTCCTCATGCCTACATCCCCTTGGAAGGTGTCGATTCACTTTACATGGGGCTTGATGTGAAGCTCACGGATCCCTCGGATCTTACAAGCGACAGGGACGGGAACATTTACATCGCAGACACCGGTAATAACAGGATCGTGATCCTGACAAGCGATTTCAAGCTTAAGGATACCATCACGGAGTATGTGAACAACGAAGGCGAGAGCATGACATTCAATCAGCCCAGAGCCGTGTTTGTTAACGATGAGGGCGACATCTACGTCGGAGACACTTTGAACGGTAAAGTTGTCCGTTTTGATAAGGACCTGAATCTTCTTCAGGTTGTGGACAGCCCTTCGGAGGAATTGCTCCAGAACGTGATATTCGAACCTTCTGCTCTGGCGGTTGACAATTACGACCGTATTTATGTTATTTCACAAAGCACAAACATGGGTGTGCTTGCACTTGATTCCGAGGGCGTTTTCCAGGGCTTCATAGGAGCGGAAAAGACTACGGGTTCTTTTATGGACATCGTAAAGGACGCCTTTATGAGCGAAGAGAAGAAGGCGAAGGCTCATCAGAACGTTCCGACGGAGTACAACAACATCACCATCGACGATAAGGGCTTTCTTTACGTAACCAGCAGTGCCTATGAGCAGTCTGCTCAATATGACAGCATGGTAAAGAAGACGGGAACGGCAAATCCCATTAAGAAGCTGAATCCTGCGGGCACGGATGTATTAAAGAGAAACGGTCCGTTTAACCAGGGCGGTGACATCAACTATGCCAAGGATTGTTCGAGATTTAAAGACGTGGCTCTTGCGGCGGACAACGTGTACAGCCTTCTTGATTCCACGGGCGGAAAAATCTTTACCTATGACGGAGACGGAAATCTCCTCTATGTTTTCGGCGGCCTCGGATCTTCACTGGGCGTATTTCATATGCCTGTTGCACTCACTTACACAGGCGACAGACTCCTCGTTCTTGATGCGAGAACTGCCAAGATCACTGTGTTCGGAAGGACAGCCTACGGCAATAAGATCGCTAAAGCCATCGAGCTTCAGAATGCGAGAAAATACACAGAAGCATCCGAACAATGGGCGCGCGTGCTTGAGATGAACAACACCTTCGAGCAGGCATACAGAGGCATAGCGACCGCTCACATGCGCCTCGGAGAGTACAAAGAGGCAATGGAGAATTACAGATTCGGAAGCGATCTGGACGGATACAGTGAAGCCTATACCGCATACAGAAAAGAGATCATGGAGGATTTCATGCTCCTTATCCCGCTCGCGGTCATTTTGATCGTTCTTCTTGTAAGATTTGCTTCAAAGAAGATGAAAGCGGTAAACGAAGCGGG
Organism: Lachnospiraceae bacterium; assembly: GCA_024691875.1. GTDB lineage: Bacteria > Bacillota > Clostridia > Lachnospirales > Lachnospiraceae > RGIG3528. Next base: position 7,641 of record JAILNG010000128.1, read on the forward strand.
CTGGAGCAAAAAGGGACCTTCCACGTTAAAGGAAGAACTCTGCTACGGCTGGTACGTGATCTTCCATCCTTTTGACGGCTTCTACGAGCTTAAGAGAAGCAGAAAGGGAACCGTTAGGGGAGCGACCGTGATCCTTGCGCTTGCCGTACTTGAAGACCTGTTCAGACAGGTGGGGTCTGGATACATCGTTACGGGGCAGGACTGGGCGAGAGTCAGCGTTATTGACGCATTCATGTCGGTGGGCGCGCTTGTCCTTCTCTGGACACTTGCCAACTGGGGACTCACAACACTCATGGACGGTAAAGGAAGACTCAAAGACATTTACGTTGCGAGCTGCTATGCATTGATACCCATCATCATCATCGGCTTCCCGACGACGATACTTACGAATTTCTGCTCACAGAGTGAACTTACGTTCATCAATGTGTTCAACGGTTTTGCATACATCTGGACATTGCTCCTGATCTTCTTCGGAGCTCTTGTCATCAACGATTACTCACTTCTTAAGAATGTTTTCACAACACTCTTTTCGATCGTGGGAATGGCTTGTATCGCATTTGTAAGCATATTGACCGTGAACCTCTTTGTGTCATTGTTCGGTTTTGCACAGACAATTGCCAATGAGATCATTTATCGAATATAAGGAGCAGGTATGAAGAAAGTGAAATTATCAAAAATAAAGATACTTTTGGCCGTTGCGGCCGCTGCTGTCCTTGTGTTCGCAATCTGGGTGATCGCCTCGAGACCTGTTTCGGAAACTGTTGAGATCGAAGAGAAGGTCTTAAAGGAGATCAAAGGGGATTACAAGGAAGCGGATGTGGCCGGAGAGCCCGTCAAAGTTGCGGATGACGGAAAGAATGTCCTTTACTTCGAGCAGTCTACGGGAGGACTCATTCTTGAAGACAGGAAGACGGGAGAGAAGATCTACGGTGTTCCCGCCGATGCCGCAAACGATGTGAAAGCAACCGGAAACGACACTAAGAAAGAGCTTGGTTCAACGCTTCTTCTTACTTATTACGACATTAAGACTCAGAAGACTGTAGTGTTTGACAGCCTTACAAACGCTGCAGCGCTCAATCAGATCTATTACGCTCCTCTTAAGGACGGTTCGGGCGTCGGAGTGAAGCTCGTTCTCGGACGTGAAGATGCAGCAAGACTCATTCCCGAGCAGATCAGTGCGGAAAGGTTTGATGCACTTTTGGCGGATGTGGAAGCGGCAAGCGGATCGAGCGTCGCAAAAAAGGTTAAAGCATTGTACCTGAATTATACAATGGAAAAAGCGACGACCGAGCAAAAGCAAAAGTTCCCGGCTCTTCAGAAAACAGACATTTACGTACTTAAGAGTTCAGCCACAAAGAGGAACAAAGAGGATCTGGAAAAGTACTTTAAAGAGAGCGGTTACACCTACGAACAGATGGAAAAAGACTATGCGGAACTTGATTACGTTTCCGAAGCGGAACAGTTCCCCTGCTTCAGGGTGAAGATGGAATATATGCTTGAGGACGGTGCTCTCAAGGTTAACATTCCGGCAGACGAGATCGAGTACGACAAAGATTCGTTCATACTTACGCAGCTCAGGATCCTTCCCTTCATGGGAGCGGGAAAAGTCGGAGAAGAGGGATACGTGTTCGTGCCCGACGGATCCGGAGCACTTGTTCCCTTTAACAATGACGGACGGATCGCATCGGTCTACACAGCAAACAGGATGTACGGACCCGACGGCGCAGAAGCAAAGATTGACAGGGGAAGTACCTACTATGAATACAGAAATCCCGTGTTCGGCGTAAAGACAGGCGAACATGCGGTGTTCGGCATTGTGACGGACGGCGATGCCACTACGATGATATGCAATCAGGTGGGTAACATCACTCACTCGTACAACACAGCCTATGCCACATTTATCCTGAGCCAGAATGCCCAGTATGAATCCTATACGATGGAGCAGGCACCATGGATTCAGTACGACAGAAACGGTTATCAGGGCATGATCTCTTTGAACTATTATCTTCTTACCGGAGACGACGCAGACTATGTCGGTATGGCAAAGATCTACAGAGATTACATTCTGAGTAAGAGAGAGGGAAAGAATGAGGGAAAGACCGCATCAGGACTTCCCATTTACATTGAAACGCTGGGTACTGTCGGAAACAACACCAGAGTGCTGGGAATCCCCGGCTATCGAAATGTTGAAGTCACTTCCTACGACGAAGCGGCAGAGATGCTTAAGGAACTCACTTCCCTCGGCGTTTCCAACATTAAGTTCAGATACCTTGCATGGTGCAATAACGGATTCTATACGGGCGTTCCCACAGGCATAGATATTGAGAAGAAGGCCGGAAGCAAGAGGGATCTTAAGGCACTTGAAAAGGTTGCGGATGAGCTCGGAAGCGAGCTGTTTATGGACATTAATGTGCTGACCGCGGCAAGACACGGTAAATACGATCCGGGTTTCATCATTTCAAGTGACGGAATCAGAGATCTTTTCCAGAAACAGAGCTATTATCCCCACTTCAATCCTACGATGGAGATTGTGAAGGGCTGGAAGTACTGCATGAATCCCAAGAAAGTGCTTTCTTACTTTGAGAAAATGACAAAGGACTACGACAAACTGAACGTCGGCAGCATTTCTCTGAGCGATCTGGGAACCGTACTCAACTCGAACTATAAGAGATCGGATTACACGAACAGGCAGGAAAGCCTTGAGATCATGAAGGAAGTAATGAAGAGAGCGGACGAAAGATACGACTCCGTTCTTGTGGAAGAGGGCAATGCCTACACCCTGGCCTATGCAGATCACATTCTGGGACTTCCCGTATCGAACAGCAGTTACTCCGTCGAATTAAAGAGCGTTCCCTTCATTCAGATCGCTCTTCACGGTATCGCAGACTACGCGGGAGAGCCTTTGAACGTTTCCGCTTCCTATGAGGATGAGTTCCTTAAGAGCATCGAATACGGATGTGCGCCTTATTTCCGCCTCTGCGATGCGGATGGCTCTATCCTTAAAAAGTCCTTTATCGTAGAGGAAGATCTTTACGATGTGGATTACGACAAGTGGAAGACGGAAGTTGCGAGAGTATATGCGGAAATGGACAATGTACTCGGCAAGGTGACGGATGCTTTCATCACGGATCATGAGGAGATCGCAGGCGGTCTGTTTGTTACTTCATACGATAACGGCTACAGGATAGTTGTAAACTATAACGAAAAAGATGCCGTTTACGAAGGACAGACGGTTCCAGCAAAGGGCTATGCGGTTTTGAAAGGGGTGAACACAAATGAGTAAACAAAAAAAGAAAAAAGGTGTTTCCCTTGCGGCCAAGAAGGCCAGAATGGGGTGGGTTTTCGTTTCACCCTTTGTTGTGGGATTTTTCCTTTTCTTCATCATTTTGATCGGTCGCTCCGTGGGCTTCAGTTTCATGGATGTGACCATGGATCAGGGCGGCGGATACTCCACCAAATGGGTCGGAACAGATAATTTCTACTATATGCTCAGAGTTCATCAATACTACACCGAGCAGATGCTATGGTCAGTAAGAGACATGTTCCTGAACCTTGCGGTTGTACCACTTTTCAGCCTCTTTGTTGCGATGCTTCTAAACAGAAAGATAAAGGGAAGAGGATTGTTTAGGGCGATCTTCTTCATCCCGGTCATCCTTGCAACGGGTATCATCGCAAAAGCCGATGCTTTAAACAACATCAGAGGGGCTTTCAGTAACCTTGATATGGGTGAGATCACGACTACGGCGGAAGAGATGAGCAGTGCGTTTAACAGTGAGAGCCTCATGTTCTACCTGAAGAACGTATTCAGATTCTCGCCCAAGATCATGGAGATCGTTGAAAATGCGATCTCAAACATATACGGAGTCATCAACGATTCCGGCGTTCAGATCCTCATCTTCCTTTCGGGACTCCAGTCGATCTCGCCTTCTCTTTACGAGGCGGCTGCCATCGAGGGATGCTCGAAGTGGGAGAGCTTCTGGAAGATCACGGTTCCCATGGTGAGCCCCATGATCCTTGTAAACTTTGTTTACACCATTGCTGACTCCTTCACGAAGTACAACAACAATGTCATGAAGATCATTCAGGAAGAGATCCTTGCAAACTCTTACGGATATGCTTCCGCAGGCGCGTGGATCTACTTCGGTATCATAGCTGCAGTTGTCATCGTGGTTATGCTGATCGCAAGTAAATTTGTTTTCTATCAGAACAGAGAGTAGGAGGAAGGCATGAATATATTAAAAAAACTTCGTCTGTTCAAGAATACGAGAAAGGTCGTTCTCACCGCCTTTCAGTACATTATTCTGATCGGACTTTGTTACTACATTCTTTCTCCGATCTTTTTGAAGATCTCCATGAGTTTCATGTCGGAGAACGATCTTCTCGATAAACTTGTTGTGTACATCCCGAGAAAGATCACCTTCTGGAATTACAAAACAGCTGCCTCGTATTTAAGCTATTGGCAGGGGCTTTTCAATACGTTTTTGATTTCTGCCTTTGCGGGGATCATACAGATGATGGTCTGCACCTTCATCGGATACGGTCTTGCAAGATTTGAGTTTAAGGGAAAGAGCCTGATCATGCTCGTGGTATTCCTGACCATCATCACTCCTCCCATGACCTATCAGACACCTATGTATCTGTTCTTCAGGTACTTTGATGTGTTCGGTCTCATAAAGCTCATTCACGGTTCGGCCATTAATCTGCTGGATTCGTTCTGGCCCCTGTTCATACTTTCGATAACGGGCTTCGGCTTTAAGAACGGTGTTTACATCTATATGATGAGACAGTACTTCAGAGGCTTCCCCGCAGAGCTTGAGGAAGCTGCCTACGTGGACGGCTCGGGCGTGTTCAGGACGTTCTTTGTTGTTATCCTGCCCAATGCCAAGGCGATGCTTGTAACGATCTTCATGTTCGCCTTTGCATGGCAGTGGACCGATACACTTTACTCCACCATGTTCTTCAGTAAGATCAAGACGCTTTCAAATCTCCTGAGCAAGGGCTTCGAAGGAATGATGGTAGCGGGAAGAGAACTGGGACTTAAAGGCGGTCAGCCTCTTACGATCGCTCTTACGGGTACATACAGCCTTATGGTGATCATTCCTTTGATCCTTATCTATATCGTGGTTCAGAGACAGGTTACCGAAGGAATCGAGAGAAGCGGTATCGTAGGCTGATACGGTAGGATTGGAGAAATATGCTTGACAAACATTTGCGGGTGCGTACAGCACCCGCTGCTTTAAAAGAGAATATCGTATTATTTAAGGATTACAGGATAACGGTCCTTTCCGACAGATTGTTCAGGATCGAGAAAGACATTACACATCGCTTTATCGATGAAGCTACCCAAACCGTATGGTTCAGAAATGCTCCGAAGAACAGTTTTGTGTCGGAGATCTCTGATGACAAAGCTGTGATCAGGACTGAAAGAGCTACCCTTGCCATAACCGAAAACCTTGAAGATGCCTATGTCTTTCTTGAAGACGGCTCCCGGGTTTTTCTTAAGGATGAAAAAAATCTTCTCGGAACATACAGGACACTT
>JAILNG010000084.1 GCA_024691875.1 Lachnospiraceae bacterium
CCGGATCCGTTCTTTTCCCACAGTGCCTTGTTTTCCTCGTAGTTCTTTCCACCGGCTGAGATCCATGCTCCCTCCCAGTAGAAAACTCCGATGCCGTTCTTTGTCTTATTCGCAACAGTGTCAACCACATCCCTGAAGCAGGTCGCCTGACCCTGAACAGTGTAGGGATAGTTTTTCGTCACAGCACTTCCGCCGGAGATCGTGTTTCCGAAGAAATCAGTGTCTTCCGCCGTAAAGGCATATGATGTCTCGGCCACCATTACCATTTTGCCGTATGTTTCAGCTACATTTGAAAGAACCGTAGCCAGATTATCAAGTGTACCATGCCAGAAAGGATAGTAGGATGATGCAAACACATCGTAATCCAGGTTGTAGTAATTTAACTTCTTGGCATAGTCCGCAATATTTGTAACCTTCTCGGGATTTGTAAAATGTACCGCGATCAACGCATCCGGGAAAACTTCTCTTGTGGCTCTGGAGCCTGCGTCCATAAGATAGTAGATGTTCATCCAGATCTTCTCGCCGCACATCGCTCCGTTGGTTTCATTTCCCAGCTGAACCATACCCACATCGACTCCCGCGGCCTTCAGTTTTTCAAGACTGTCCTTTGTGAAGTCGTAGAGTGCTTCCTTCTTTGTGTCAATGTCCATTCCCTGCCAAGCCTTGGGGACCATCTGCTTTCCGGGATCTGCCCAAAAGTCGGAGTAATGGAAATCAACCAAAAGTCTCATGCCGTTCGCCGTAGCTCTCTTTCCGATCTCAACCGCGGTGTTGATGTCGCAGTTTCCGCCGCCGTAGCCGTTTCCGTTCTTGTCAAAAGGATCGTTCCAGACCCTTACGCGGATGTAATTGACTCCCGCGTCCGAAAGGATCTTAAAGAGATCCGATTCTTTGCCGTCAAAGTCGTAGTACTTTACGCCGCCTTTTTCAAGAGAGATGACACTGGAAATGTCCATTCCCAAAATGAATTCGTCCTTCAAGCTTTCCACCTTTTCTACGTGCAATGTTTCCGAAGGAACGGATTTTGTGGGTAATGCTACGGGCTGGGGCTTTGCAGCTTCGGTGGGTGTCACATCGGAATTCTTCTTATCCGAAGTTCCCTGTCCGCATCCACACGCAATTATCGCCGTTATCAGCGCCATCAGCATGATTTTTTTAATGTTTTTGGTACTTTTCACTAACATATCCTCCTGTAATCATAGCACGGTTTAGTAAATTTGTCTACATTTTTTTGGTAACGTTTCCAAGAATTTTCGTAACATTTCGAAAAGGTTACTCAAAATCCTCAAGCTTAAACCTTTTCTTCATTGCTCCGTAACGAAAACGAGCCGTTTCATTCTTTTCGAGCACATCCTTTTCGCTGCCTCTGTACTGACAGCGTATGCAGTAGTACTCCTTTTTTTCTTTATCATAGAACATGTCTATATCCAGATCTCTCATAAAACATGAAGGGCATCTGAAGTTTAATTTTCCTTTTCCAGCCTGAGCCATGTCGTAACCTCCTGTCCTGCGCCGATCTCCGTCTTGTATCCCAGTGTGTACATGGGAGAGAATGCGTATCCCTCTTTATAATAGCCTGTTGCCTGCTTATCATCACACTCCATTACGACCTTTGTTTTGATCGGAGGTATTGAAACCGCAGTGTTTTTCGCACCTTTTAACTCGTTTTCTCTACACCTGTAGTCGTAGTGACATTTTTCCGTTTTTCCGTCTACAGCTGTAAGCTGTAAAATGAGCGAAGTCATATCCTCCGGATACTCTGTAGTGCCGTAACAGCCTACCATGTACTCATTTATTGTAACCCTTGCGGAGTCGTTCGACGAGCGTAGAATTTTCCTTCTGATCTCAATGGATGAATCCCCTTCTTTGAAAATGACCTCCGTCTGTAAACTGATCGTAAGGCCTGTAAATTCAATGTCTACGGGATCAAGCACAAGCATTCTTCTACCGTTGTCGTCAGAAAAGCGTGCTTTCGTTCTGCAGAGGCAAAGATCCACCTCTTCGCCGTTATATGAAAGCTTTGCGGATCTTACAGTGCCCTCTCCCGCATAGTGAGTGAAGTATCCTGCTCTGTACTTTTCTTGGATCAGGAAGGGATAGGATGCATCCTGTACGTGCTTTGTCCCTATGCCTACCGGCCATTCCAGTTTTGCAACGTAAGGCCTCAGATCAACGATCGCTCCGCCCTGGTCCATGTTCACGCACGCTCTCATGAAGGGATCGCAGTACCAGAACAACTGCTTGTCGGATCCGTAAAGTATGTCTCTCCAGAGCGCGCATTCCGGCTCGGTGTAAGTCTTCTTTTTTCTGTAATGATCGGCGAATTCGGACATGGTCATGTCCACCAGCTGCCCTTCCTTTTTGAGCTGTCCGTAGTAAGCACAGCCATCCTCGTAAGATTTAAGGAGCAGCTCATAAGGCGCTTCCCATCTTCCCATCTTATTCATCCAGCCGGGTCCCACAAACATCATGTTGTAAGCGTAGCCGTTGTTGTACTTCGCCAGCGCCCTGTACTGGTCGATGAGATTGTAAAGATAGGGGTACTCCCAGGTCTTCGAATCGTAGATCATTCCGCGGAGCACATTCTGGGGATGCGTTCCGAAATTGCTTCCGTTACCGTCGTAGCACGCAAGCAGGTCTCTCGAAAGATGAGGGATGGCAACTATGCCCGAGTCCTCCGCCTCGTTTGCAGCGGGCGCATGAGTGTTCTGCTTGGAAGGGATCCATGGTGCCCACGGTCCTCCGTCCATCAGAGTGTACCAGGAATTGTTGCAGGTGTGGTACGCCTTCGGCCCCTCTTCCCAGCACGTCGCTACCGCGCATTTAACGGAAGGGTATCTCTCCTTAATGTAGTTGATCAGATCCGCATCCATGTAGTAGGAGCCTGTGGACTCGGGGTAAAATCCGAACTTCTCGTAAAACTTCCCGAACACGTCCTCCACGATCGACTTCTTGTCTTCCATGGAAAACATCCAGATACAGAAATCCTTTGTCTTGTACTTGTCTCTGAATTCCTTGCAGGGCAGCCCTAAAAGCGTGAGGGCGATCTCGTCCCCGTACTTCTCGTGGTGCTCCTTCGCGATCTCCACCGCCTCATCATTAAACAGCGAGGCATATGTCATCTGTATCGTTGTCTTTAATCCGTTTTTATGGGCGATCTCCTGCTGAGTCTTAAAGATGTCCAATGACTCCGTCAGCAGATCCTTTCTGGTGATGTCTTCACCCTTTCCCTGACCCGTGATCTTCTCCGCGTA
>JAILNG010000095.1 GCA_024691875.1 Lachnospiraceae bacterium
TGTACCTGATACTTTTTGGGATCATACCCATGAGTATCACAGCCTCCGCTGCTATTGGGATTGCGGTTTCAGCCATAAATTCGGGGGCGGATGCGGACAGGCTGGCCGAGATGTACTATGCCCAGCTGCCGGTTCTTTTGCTGCCTGTGGTCTTGGTGATCTTGGGACTGGCGTTCGTTATCTCGGCGCGACTTTCTTTTCCGCTAAAAAAACTGGCGGATGACATCGGGGAATTTTCAGAAGGCCATCACGACAAAAAGCTGGCAATTAACGGAACTTCCGAGGTCTGGGACATCCAGGATTCCATTAATGATATGCTTGAGGAAATGGCACAGACGGACGCCAGACGCGATGAATTCGTTTCCAATGTTTCCCACGAATTAAAGACACCTTTGGCATCCATGAAGGTGCTTTCGGACTCATTGCTGTCGTCTGAGGACGCACCCAAGGAAATGTACGTGGAATTTTTAAATGATATTAATTCCCAGATCGATAGGGAAAACAAGATAATCTCAAATCTTTTGACTCTGGTAAAGATCTCGAAAAAGGAAGACGCTGTGGCTCCATTACCGATCTCGGTGAATGAGCTGGTGGAGAACTGTATGAGGCAGCTTAGGCCCCTCGCTCTTAACAGAAACATCGAGATGACTTTTGAAAGTTTCCGTAACGTGATCGCGGAAGTGGATGAAGTTAAGCTTTCTTTGGTCGTTACCAATCTGGTCGAAAATGCTATCAAATACAACAAGGATAATGGTACGGTGAAGTGTTCCGTGAATGCGGATCACAGGTACTTTGTGCTTAAAGTCGAGGACTCCGGCGTCGGTATACCGCAGGATGCAAAAAAGAGGATCTTCGACCGCTTTTACCGCGTGGACAAGGCGCGTTCCCGTGAGACGGGAGGAACGGGTCTGGGACTTTCTATCGTAAAAGAAGTGGTGATCATGCATCACGGAAGCATCAAGGTGAGTGACTCGGAACTCGGAGGCACATTGTTCACTATGAAGATCCCTCTTGTATACAAAACAAAAGGAGCAAAATGATAAAAAGACCTATATTTGCTTTGCTGGCAGCTGTGGTTTCCGGAATCGTCCTAAGCGTTTTCGAAACCACGGTGGCGGTGGGCGTAATGTGCGCCTGGGCGTGTTTGATCTTTCTTTTCTTTTATTTCTCGGATAGATTCAATTATCTGATCTTGAAATTTGTAAAACCCGCGAGATACGGCAGTTTAATAGTGATGATGGGGCTGGTGCCCTTGCTTTTTGCGCTTTCTTTTTGGAGAGGGAAGGCCATTGACAAAAAGGTGACGGCAGATAGGGCACCTTATCTTGTAATGCATGAAAATACGGAGGAACTTTGCATTTTGGAAGGACGTGTCAATGCGAAGGACTTTGACGGAAAATACTACATTTTAAAGATTGACAAATGCCGTATCAAGGGCTATTTCGAAAATGTTGAAAGACCTGCGGGAGGATGCACGGTCTATGTTGAGGAAGGTGAGATACCAAAATGCGGAAATCTTGTCAGAGTATACGGTAAATTCTATCTTGTGGAAAAGGCCGACAATCCCGGAGAATACGATCTGTTTCCGACATCTGTGAAGGAGGGGATCTATGGCCGGATATATGCTAAAAAGCTTTGGATCACGGATGAGAATTGCAGCTTTTTCAGAGAAGCTGTCGCGGTGATGGCAGAAAGATTCGAAAAGGGGACCAGAAACGTGTTCAATGCTGAAGACAGTGGAATCCTGATCTCGATGATAACGGGGAATAAGGGGTACAGGGCTGAAGAAACCGAAGAACTCTACAGGAGAGCAGGGATCGGACACATTCTGGCGATTTCGGGACTCCATGTTTCTTTGCTGGTGCTCGGCCTCTGGAGGATACTTAAGAAAATGGCTGTCGGAAGATATTGGGCTGCGGGCCTTGCATTTTCCTTTCTCTTATTCTTTCTGTTTTTTACCGGCTTTGCGGTTTCAACGCTGAGGGCGGGCGTGATGTGCGGGATCTTTCTTTTGGGAAGGCTCTTCCGACGGCACTATGACATGCCATCTGCCCTGGGGCTTGCAATGATCATCATCTTATTGATCTTTCCTTATGAATTACATGATCCTGCTTTCATTCTTTCGGTTACGGCTGTGGCGGGAGTCTGCTTTGCAAGAGAGCTTGGGGCAGGTCCTTTCTTCGGGATCATTGTTACTTTCTTTACGGCGCCTGTATCTGCTTATTTCTTTTTTGAAATCCCCACTTATTCGTTTTTGGCAAATCTGATCGTCATCCCCCTTACGGGAATGCTCCTGGGCTTCGGCATCTGTGCGGGGATCTTCGGAAGCTTTTGCGTATCATTCGGGAAGTTTTTCGGAGGCTTGGCATTTTTGATGCTCCGCCTGTTTGAATGCGTTTCGGATTTCTTTTCGAAACTTCCCTTTTCAAGCCTTTTGGTTGGGCGGCCAAAGTGGTGGGCGGTCTGCTTTGCATATGCCTTTTTGATCTCTTTTTGTTTTTTGATGAGAGAGATCGCGGGGGTGATGAAGGAAAAGGAGGAAAGGAAGGAGACAGACAGATTGAGAGATGCTTGCGGTGTCTGTAACCATCGGGGTTTAAGAGGATTCTTAATTTTTGGGAAGCGAGGGGGATCAGCGGAGCGTCCGAAAAATGAAGAGAGAAACGGGAGCATTAAACTATGGGCGAGGAACGGTAACATTAATCTATGGGCAAAGGTGACATTCGGCTCGTTGATCCTGCTTGTTGCTACGGCTCTGATCCCTAAAGGAAATCGGATCACATTTCTTTCTGTGGGGCAGGGGGATTGCAGTGTGTTTCTGAGTGAAAAGTGGAATTTAAGTTTGAATGCAGCAGAGGATTGCGGCTTGCTTTCCTTAAAGAAACGGGACAGCGTGGTTTTTGACTGCGGAAGCACAAGTGAGACCGAAGTGGGCAAGAGGGTGCTGCAAACGTTTCTTAAATCGGAGGGGATCATGCTGATCGATAAAATCACGGTGTCACACACAGACACGGATCACATCAGCGGAATTGTTGAAATCCTCGAAAACATGAATGTTTACAGGAATGATCTTGATTATGCCTTGAGATACAGGGGAAATGTCGGGTTGAGAACGCTTGTAATGCCAATCGTTAAGGAAAGGGGCGAAGCTTACAACAAGCTTTTGGAACTTGCAGAGAAAAAGAATGTAAAGGTTGAGTTCTTTCAAGCGGGCAGTGAGATCCGGCTAAACGACAGGGAATGCAAATTGGTTTGTTTGTCGCCTTTTGATGCGAAAAAGTCGGAAAATGAAACATCGCTTGTTTTCTTTCTTGAAACGCCTGAGTATCGTGCGCTTTTAATGGGAGATGCGGGGGTGGAAACCGAGGGGAAACTGCTTAAAACCGGGAAGCTAATGGAATTGTTGGGGGAAGAAAGGGGAAGTGCGGCGGGAAGTGCGGCGGGAAGTGCGTGTGAATCCGGCTTTTTTGTAAACACATCGAATGCCGATATGCTGATATTAAAGGTGGGGCATCACGGCTCCCGCACGGCTTCTTCTTTGGAATTCCTGGAACTTGTCCGCCCGGACGTTGCTGTGATCTCCTGTGGGCATGGAAATCCTTACGGGCACCCGCATTGGAGTGTGGTTCAGGCACTGGAAGAGGTCGGTGCGGAGGTGCACCGCACCGACCGGGAGGGGGCGGTGAAGGTGAATTAGAAGGGGGATGGGGCGAAAGCAGAAAAAGAGCCAAAAGGCCGGGAAATATCTGCTTTTTGGGAGGAGAAAGCTTCCCGGAGCAGGGCGAAAGCAGAAAAAGAGCCAAAAAGTCGGGGGAATATCTGCTTTTTGGGAGGAGAAAGCTTCCCGGAGCG
>JAILNG010000167.1 GCA_024691875.1 Lachnospiraceae bacterium
TCAGCGCCTGCAAAGATCTTATCGAAATCAAAATCCGAAGGATCTGCCTCGGAGATTGCGGAATGAGCACGGTCATAGATTACATTGGATGCTCTCATAGCGGAACCTGTCTCAAGGAAGTAGATACCGAGTCTCTCACCGCCTCTTGCGATGAAGCCTGTACCAACATTCATCTTGCGAAGTGCAGCGACTGCAGCTTCACCGATGGGGTTCTTGGGAACCTTTGTAACGAACTCTGCGTCATGTCCGTAGTTAGCAAGAGAAACAGCTACGTTTGCCTCTCCGCCGCCATAGTTGATGTCGAATTCATCAGCCTGGAGTATCTTTTCATTTCCGGGTGTTGAAAGTCTGAGCATGATCTCACCCATTGTAATAACTTTTGCCATATTAGTTTCTCCTTATATGTTTTTATTAAAGATGCCGAGGAAAAACAAAAACGTTTTCCGACATTTAACTTTCTCGGGTATTATATACCCACTTAAAACAAAAATCCAATGTAAAAACCTTAAAATCCTTTAACTTTAGAAAAAGATTATCGTTGTAATTTACAATGTGACTCCGCGTTTGAAGATCGCCAGATCGTGGAAGCCCGCGATCTCGCTTTTAACCTGTTTGCCGGAAGCAATGTCCGTGACCAGCTTGAAAAGTTCGCCGGCCAACTCCTGCATATTCTTGCCTTCCGTAAGAACACCGCAGTTAAAGTCGATCCACTTTTCCTTGTGTCCCGCCAAAGCCGAATTTGTTGAGATCTTGGCTGTTGGTACGGGTGCTGCGAAAGGAGTTCCGCGTCCTGTTGTGAAAAGGACGATCTGTGCACCGGATGCAGCAAGTGCCGTGGCTGCAACCAGATCGTTTCCGGGAGCGCTGAGGAGGTTCAATCCCTTGTCTTTCACTCTCTCGCCGTACTCAAGAACACCGCGGACTTTTGATTTGCCCGATTTCTGCGTGCATCCCAAAGACTTGTCTTCGAGAGTCGAGATACCGCCCGCTTTGTTTCCGGGTGAAGGATTTTCGTATATAGTCTGATCGTTTTTAATGTAGTATTCTTTAAAGTTGTTAATGAGACAAACCGTCTTATTAAAAAGTTCCGGGGTCTCGCATCTGTCCATGAGCATCGTTTCCGCTCCGAACATTTCCGGAACTTCCGTAAGGATCGTCGTTCCTCCCATGGAGCAAAGGATGTCTGAGAAAAGGCCAACTGTGGGATTTGCGGTGATTCCGGAAAGTCCGTCCGATCCGCCGCATTTGAGACCGATCACCAGTTTGTCTGCCGAGCACTTTTCTCTCTTAAACGAGCCTGCATAGGCGATCAGTTCCTCGATCAGCTTTTCTCCTTCTTCCAGTTCATCTTCCACATCCTGGCATTGCAGGAATTTTATCCTCTTATCGTCATATTCTCCGAGATAGCCGCTCTTCAGCACTCCTATATTGGAATTCTCGCAGCCGAGGCCGAGAACAAGGACGCCTCCGGCATTCGGATGCTTGATAAGATCGGCAAGTATCGTTCTGGTGGCCTCCTGATCTTCTCCCATCTGTGAGCAGCCATAGGGATGAGCAAAAGCAAGCACATCGTCCACAGTACCTGACAATTTCTTTTTTGAAATCTCCGCAAGCTTTGCCGCTATCGGATTCACACATCCTACCGTAGGAATGATCCAGATCTCGTTTCTCACGCCGACTGTGCCGTCTTTACGGACAAAGCCCATAAATTCGGCAGGTGTTCTTTCGGGAAGTTCCTCTCCGCCATTCTCGGGATGATAGGTGTAATTCAGCACTTCGCCCAGGTTGGTCTTCAGATTGTGAATGTGAATGTGGCTTCCGGCTTCAATGTCTTTTGTGGCATGTCCGATGGGACTTCCGTATTTGATAACATTTTCGCCTTCCTTCAGATCTTTTAAAGCGATCTTGTGACCTCTTGTTATGTCTTCGGTCAAAACTACGCTTTCACCGTCTAGTTCAAGCTTCGTACCCTTAGAAAGATCTTTCAGGGCAACGCATACATTGTCGTTTTCATTGATTTTTATATAATCCATACATTACCTCCGGGGCTTTCCCATTTGAAATTTTAAGACGTTTAAAAATCAAAGTCAACTTATTTTCCCCGCCAAAAGACATTCCACAATCTTTTAAATCTATTATAACAACATTAACAATGAAAAATTGCAACCGTAAATTTTTAAGAACTAAACAGCAATTATTGACAAGTTTCTCCTCTTGTTTTGCTTTCGGATATGTTCTATAATCACAGCATATAGTGTCGGTTCACGAAAAGCACGATCGGTTCTTCAAGTTTGTACTTTGTGCTTTTTGCCGATTGAAACGTATTTATTTCACCTTTGAAAGGATGGTTTGGATATGAAAAAATTCATGGACAGTAAGGATTTCCTGCTTTCAAACGAGACCTCTCTGAGACTTTATGAAGCTGCGGCTAAGATGCCCATCATCGATTACCACTGCCACATCAATCCGAGAGAGATTGCTGAAGACAGACAGTTCAACAACATCACCGAAGTTTGGCTCGGAGGCGATCATTACAAATGGCGTCAGATGCGTTCAAACGGCATCGATGAGAAATACATCACCGGCGATGCAAGCGATTATGAAAAATTCGAAAAGTGGACCGAAACTCTTCAAAAGGCTATCGGAAATCCTCTTTATCATTGGAGCCACCTTGAGCTTCAGAGATACTTCGGATTCAACAAGCCCCTCTCTCCCGCTACATGCAAGGAAGCATGGGACTTTTGCAATAAGAAATTAAACACTCCCGAAATGTCGGTAAGAAACATCATCAAGATGTCCAACGTTGACACTATCTGCACAACAGATGATCCCGCAGACACTCTTGAATGGCACAAGCTCATTAAGGAAGATAAGACATTTGATGTTAAGGTTCTTCCCGCATGGCGTCCCGACAAGGCAATGAATCTTGAGAAGCCGGATTACAAGGATTACCTTGCAAAGCTTGAAAAGGCTTCCGGAATGAAGATCGGTTCTTTCAAGGAACTTTGTGCCGCTCTCAAGAACAGAATGGCATTCTTTGCAGAGAACGGATGTCTCGTTTCCGACCACGGCCTTGAATATGTTATGTATCAACCCGCTTCTGAAAGCGAGATCGAAAGCATATTCTCCGCACGTATGTCCGGCAAGATGCCCACAAGAGAGGAAGAGATCAAATTCAAGACTGCTTTCATGCTCTTTGTCGGCAGAGAATACGCTCGTCTCGGTTGGGTTATGCAGCTTCACTACGGTGCTCTTCGTGACAACAACAAGAACATGTATGCAAAGCTCGGTCCCGACACAGGTTACGACAGCATCAACACAGGCGCTTCCGCAGCCGAACTGGTTGGCTTCCTGAACGCTCTCGCTTTAACAGATGAGCTTCCCAAGACCATCCTCTACTCTCTCAACCCCTGCGACAATGCAGCTATCGGAACGATCATGGGATGCTTCCAGAATTCCGATGCGGTTGGTAAGATCCAGCACGGTTCCGCTTGGTGGTTTAACGATAACAAGACAGGCATGCAGGAGCAGATGACAAGCCTCGCAAATCTTGGACTACTTTCCAACTTTGTGGGCATGCTCACAGACTCCAGAAGCTTCCTTTCCTATACACGTCACGAGTACTTCCGTCGCATTCTTTGCGATCTTGTGGGTACCTGGGTTGAAAACGGCGAGTATCCCGCTGATTTCGTTTTTCTTGAAAAGATGGTACAAGATATCTCTTACAATAACTGCAAGAGATACTTCGGATTCTGATACTGCAAAAATCACGCAAGCCAAAAGGCTTGCGTGATTTTTTTATCTCAATTCAACCATCACTTCTTCCGCTCCTTCTCTGCAGAACTCCCTTCCATCTCCGTCCGTTATTGATACATCAAATCTTACAAGCAAAGTGCAGGGCCTTGTAAAAAAGTCTTCTTTTCCCGAAAGTGTACTGATCTCGGAATAGGCGAGCATTTTGTCATAATCCTCGTTTTTAACTGCATAAGAAAGATGAGGAAGTACCCAATGGAACTCTGCTCTGAACTCCTTATCAACGGGATCAAAACTTAAAGAGTCATCAAAATCCTTCCCTCTTTCATAAAATGTTACGATCCTGTTCCCTTGCCATCCTGTCGATAAGATGTGCACTTCTTCGGACGGTTCGCTTTCCAAAAGGAAGTACCTTGGTTTAACTGAAACCCTTAGAGGAATTGAAGCTTCTGTCGGAAGAACGCCCCATAGCCGAAAGCTCACTCTGTCACCCGCTTCGCAGATCACGATCCCGTCCTCATTTCTGTCCATTCTTTCATCATTATTTATCGCATAGATCCCTGCATCGATCACGGCATTCTTTCCGTCGTCACCCGACCACCTTGCGTAAAGCACGAGATCCGTCGCAACGGTTAACGGTGAATTCGCCGTCATTTTTTCCCCTTCGATCCTGTCTGTGAACCATCCTTCAAAAAGTGCTCCTTCCTTGACAGGTGCAGGAAGTTCTCCGATCAACGTGTGGTAAAGGACTGTTTTGGATCTTTCATCTTCCGCTAAACTGCCTCCGTTAGGATCAAAGTGAAGTTCAAATTCTTTGGGTTCCCAATGTCCGTAAAGTATCATATCATCCGTTTTCCTTATGAGATCGTTTTGAGCTGCCGCTTCACCGTATCCGTTTCCGTTTCGTTCTTCCTTTCTCCAAAAGCTGCTTTCATCAAATTCAAATCCGTTGATGTCAACAGGAAGTTCATGTTCCGGATGATCTTCAAATTCGAAGAGCTTAGTCTTTTCCATTGCATCCTGCCATTTTGCGTACAGTGTCAGCTTTTCATCAACGGTGCATATATCGGTTACTTCAACTCTGTTCCCTGAGCTGTCAAACCATCCCGCAAAAACACAGCCTGATTTGTTCGGATCCCAGGGAAAAGTTTTTGTTGCAAGATAAGTTGCGCCGTAAGTTCCCGATCTGATAACGGGAACGATCTTCCCTCCCCAGTTTCCTCCGTTAGGATCAAACGCTATCTCACATTCTTTCCTTCTGAAAACCGCTTCGACCTTCACGTTTCTTCCGGGCATTATAAATCTCTGTACCATATCCCCAAATGAACTTCCCCGGATCTTTTCACCGTCTATCTTTAAATGATCCACCATCCATCCTGAGTATGGAGACGCTACGATCATTACCTCTTTTCCTTCGGAAAAGCTCTTTTTTTCAACGCCGTCGTCTGCGGCAAAACTTCCTAAGCTCCCGCCTTCTCCTGTTTCAGCGATGATCTCGTACTCCGGCTCTTTTCTGTAAACCGTTATCTTGTATGATGCACTTCCGTTTTCCCGTTTGCCGGTCTTATCATCGATGTGGTAAGGATACTTGGTTTCATCGATCTTTACCGTATATTCCTCAATCGTTGAGTTATCCACATTTACGTGACTTCCTGTCAGAAAACAGTCCACATCGCGCTTGGCGGCCGTAACTTCTACCACCTGTCCGTTATATAACAGTGCGATCCCGTTCGTATTTATAGGCTCTCCCGGCCGCAAAGTCTGGGTTTCCTCTTCTGCGATCGCTCGGGAAACGATCCTGTCGCAAACGCAGCCTGCTTTGTTACCGTTCTCGTCGTAGTAGACTCCAAGCTCTTTTTTACAGGTAAGCTGCTGCCTCGTTACTGTGTGGTAGCCATGAACTGTATATAACTTTCGGGGAGTTACATTAGGGTACGGACCATCGTATTCCACTGCTCCGCAGGATGAACACCTTACCCGGTCGATCCTCGCACTATACGAATCTTCCGTCCTTGTCGTAGATGAGCATCTCTTTCCGCAATCCGGACACCTCACAGACGAAACGTAACCACTGTCATACCACGTACCGTGTTCACTTACATAATACCTGCAGCTTTCTACCGCATTTCCTATCTTGTCTCCATCATAATAATAACCACATTTTCTGTTTGCACAGTAAAAGTACTTCCACCTTTCGGACACCGTCTCATAGATGTACCCATCAAAACGATATGTACCCGAACAGTACTCTTGCGTGGACACGTTCGTATAACACGCCGATGTGTGCGCTGCGTGGATCGTTCCCACGTAGCAGTTCGCGTCATGCTCATGCGCAGCACTGTCCGCGTTTACAGGCATCGCAGGCATGTTCACGAGGAGCACAACGGCTATCACCATCGTAATGATCTTTTTCGGAACAGTTCTTCTCTTTTCTCTTCTCATTTCCTTCATATCTTTTTCCTATTCTCAGTAAAGCTCATCACGGCAGCGGCACCTCTGCCGTATATTCATAGTTATAATCATAAACGACCTTTACCTTTAACGCCTGCCACAAGGCATACAACGTCCTGTTGCCCACAAGCGTCCATACAGAGTCCGGGAGCACAAGGTCTGAATCCGGATCCCCGTTATAGGCCCCGTATCCCTCATCATACTTTCTCCCGGACGCCCAGCCCACAAACCGATAGCCGTATCTCTCCGGCTGCGGAAGAGTGGCTGTTTCGCCGAAGGTCACGATCATTTCTTTCTTCTCATTTCCCCTAAGATCGATCGCATCATACTTCCAGTGTTCATTGTAATCAAAGGTCACA
>JAILNG010000213.1 GCA_024691875.1 Lachnospiraceae bacterium
AACTGCATAGCGTAAGCCACCGCCACGTTCAGCTTGTCCTCCTTGCCCACGGAACCAGGATTAAAAGAAGGTTCCATCGCCCAATAATGGCCGAAGGACAAAAATAATTCTCATTTCAAGTCCTTCCTCATCCTTTTATGGCTCCGATCATAACACCTGTAACAAAATACTTTTGTGCAAAGGGATAAATTATAAGCATAGGTATAGTGGACACCATAATGGTCGCATATTTGATAAGCGGTCTGAAAAGCATGATGTCTTCTCCGTCCGTTTCCACCACAACTGCGTTTTCCGATGCAAGCAGAACGACTTCTCTTAAAGTCAGCTGCAAAGGGAACAGCGTTCTGTCCGTCAGGTAGATGGAAGCAGAGAACCATGAATTCCAAAAGTGGATGGCATAGAACAGCACAATTACCGCAATTATCGCTTTGCTTACCGGAAGTACAACCGTAAGTAAGATCTTAACATAACCCGCCCCATCGATCCTCGCTGCTTCAAAGAGTTCTTCCGGGATCTGAGCAAAGGAAGTGCGCATAATGATAATGTTGTAAGCCGAAACTACAAAAGGAATGATCAGTGCGAGTCTTGTATCCAGCATATGCAGATTTTTTACAAGCATATATCCGGGGATCAGACCGCCGCTGAAGATCATGGTAAAAGCAACGATCCCCGCCATGAGTCCCTGCCAGTAAAGGTCTTTACGAGACAGAACGTACGCCGCAAGGATCGTGAGCACCAGAGCAAATGCCGTAGCTCCCACAACATAGATCAGCGAATTCAGATAGGATCTTAATATGGCCGAATTTTGCATTACCAGCTGATAGCCACCCAAAGTTGCTTTACCGACAGGCCAGAACACCAGTCCGGAATGAGCCGAGATCTTTCCGGGATCCGAAATGGATGCCATGGCCACATGCCATACAGGTAAAATAAATATAACACATAAACCCGTGAGAAGAATAGTGTTAAAAACAGCAAAGATCTTCTCACCCTTTGATCTTTTAATCATTTCCTTGCCTCCTTTACCACAAACCGCTGCCGCTTATCTTCTTTCCCAGTTTATTCGCTATGGTCAGAACTATAAAGTTGACCACTGAGTTAAACAGGTTGATCGCCGTTGAGTAGGAGTAATCCGCCTGGATCAAGCCCACTCGGTAAACGTAGGAAGAAATGACATCTGCCGTTTCGTATGTGACCGGCTTGTACATGAGGATGATCTTTTCATATCCCACACTCATGATGGATCCCATTCTGAGGATCAAAAGAACAACGATCGTTGATGCGATACCCGGCAAGGTGATGTGAAGCGTCTGTTTCCATCTTCCCGCTCCGTCGATCTTTGCCGCATCATACAACTCGGGATCTATGGCCGAAAGGGCCGAGATGTAAATGATCGCGCTATAGCCCAAATGTTGCCATATGTTTGAGCCGATAAAAAGCGTTCTGAACCATTCAGGGGAGGAAATCAAGGCTCCGCCCTTCCAGCCGAAAGATTCCGCCAGTCTTGTAAGCACTCCGTTGCTCTTTGTAAAATCCGCAAGGATCGAAACAACGACTACTACCGAAATGAAATAGGGCAGATAGGAAATGGTCTGTACCACCTTTTTGTATCCTTTGTTCCTGACCTCATTTAAGCAAAGTGCAAAAATGATCGGGAAAGGGAAAGAAAACAAAAGCCCCAGAAAACTGATCAAAAGCGTGTTTCTTATAACTCTGAAAAAGTACTGTGAATGGAAAAACTTAATGAAATTGGCAAAACCGACAAATTCACTTCCGAACAGCCCCTTCTTGATCTGAAAATCCTCAAAGGCCATAAAAACACCGGCCATGGGAATATAATGAAATATAATAAAATACACAAGAACCGGAAGAAAAAGGAAATATAACACCTTATTTCTTTTAAAATCGGTTTTTATGATCTCAAATTTTGTTTTTTTGCAAGGGACAACGGTTGCCCTTCTCATAAGTAACCTCCTCTTATCAGAAAACCCGGGAGGGAATTTCCCTCCCAAGTCTTCACCTTACTCCTCATAAGATTTCGTGTAACGGATCACGAAGCTTTTAGCGGGCATTGTAACGATCGAGCGCTGCCTGCTTTAACTCAATGCATCTGTCTATTCCCATATCCTTAAGAGTCTTTCTGAATGAATCATAATCATCAAGCGACATCTGTCCCAAAAGGAACTTAACATTGCATTCCTCAACGTAGGTCTCAATGTCTGTGAAAAGACTTGCAAGTTCGCTTTCCTCTTCTGTGGTCTGTGTGATCCTATCAGGAATGTAAGCAACTGCAGGATACTTTGACCAAAGCTTGTAGCCGGACTGCTTGTTGGCATCAGCCTGCTCGATGGCTGCGCCTTCCAGCTTAAGAGGGGGATTCTTTGTCCAATACTTTGTAAGCACTGTTGCCGAATCCAGTCCGTTGGGATTTGAATAACGGAAATCATAGATCGCAATACGATGGTATGGATCTCCGTCATCCGCAAGTCTCCATACAATGTCCTTTTCGGAATCGATACCGTAGTTAGCGTTCAAATAAACATCGCGTGCATAGAATCCGTCAACCCACTTCATAGCGATCTCTTTGTACTTGCTGTCTGCGCTGATGGTCCAAACCGTACCTGAAAGAAGATCTTCCCCTGCAGAGGGCTTTCTGTACTCGGGATCTGCAGCATCTGCACTCTTCTTGGGCTGTTCACAGGGAACAAGGAAGAAATCCGGGTTGGAAGCGCCTCTCTTAACATAGGTGTCGGAAAGTCTTGATCCGAAGTCAATGAGAGATCCGATCTTGTCGTTCAACTGCATGTCATTGTCTGCTGCAACACCGTAGGACTGTCTGGTGGAGAAATCCTGATCGAGATAACCCTTAACGTACCAGTCCCGCATAAACTTAAGGTACTCAAGATACGCATCATCCATAGGTCCGTAGCAAACTTTGCCGTCCTTCTGATAAAACTTGGGAGCAGTTCCGAAGCCTGCCATGAACTCACCGTAGTCAACACCCTTATAGGATGTGTAGAAAGGAGCTTCGATACCGAGCTTCTCCTTAAATGCCTTCATTACGGCAGTCCACTCGTCGTAGGTGGTAGGGATCTCCATCCCCACTTTTTCAAGGAAGTCCTGACGGATGCAAAGCCCTCTGTCTGTTGTGATGTTTTCACCCATAGTCTTTGTGATGCCCCAGAATCCGTAGAGATTTCCGGCATCTGTGAAAGCAGATTTTCCTGTGCCCTCGTTTGCTTTGAGCCAGCTCACGTAATTGGGGCAGCAATCGTAATGATCGCAGATGTTAACAAAGTAACCGTCCTCAATCGCCGCATCTTCTCCTCTTTTGTAGGTGCAGCTGTCGGCGTAGGCCATTACTATGTCAGGCATATTGTCCGAGGCGAACAAAAGCTGGAATGTGTCCTTCTCTGTTCCCACTGCGGGCATAATGAATTCCACATGTACATTTGTAAGATCCTCGTACCACTGCCAGAATTCGCCTTCATTGGGATCCGCGATGGTTCCCAGTGACTCTGCGATGGGTGCCCAAAGTCTGAGTGTGATCTTTTCATCCGTAAGAGGATACTTCTGCTGATTTACCTCGCCCTGTACGGTCGCTACATCGGGAAGTCCTTTGAATCCCTTTACAGCGGATGTTTCGGTGCTTTTTTCCGAACCTGCCGTCTCGGTACCCTCCGCCTTTTTGCCGCAGCCTCCCATAACGCCCATTGCCAAAACAACGGCCATTGCGACTGCAATAATTCTCTTTTTCATGTATAACCCTCCTTTTTGTTAAACATATAATTTAAAATGAGTCTTCTCATTTAAATTTCCGTTTGTCTCCTCAGATGATCTCTCCGTTTGAAGCGATCACCTCTTTAAACCAGAAGTAACTCTTCTTTAAGTACCTCTCCATGTCCGCCTCATCTTCATCCGTCCTGTTAACGTAGATAAAGCCGTAGCGTTTCTTCATCGTTCCCATGGAACTCAGGATGTCTATGGGTCCCCAGGTCAAAAATCCCATCAGATCCACTCTGTCCTCATCCACAGCCTTTTTGAGTTCCGAAATATGAGTTGAGAGATACTCTATCCTGTAGTCGTCATCCAGCACCCATTTCCTGTCTTTGCTCAGTTCCTCCGGTTTTTCATCGACTCCGAGCCCGCACTCTATCATAAAAACGGGAAGTCCGTACCGGTCATATATACTCTTGACAGCGATCCTGATACCGACCGGATCGATGACCCAGCCGAAGTCGCTCTGTGAGAGATAAGGATTGCCTCCCTCACTGCAGAGTTTTTCTGCGGAGGAAATTCCGGATCTGTAGTAGCTGAGCGGAACAAAATCCATAATTGCGCCCTCGATCTTTTCAAGATCTTCCGATGGCGGAACAAATCCCAACTTTTTCCATTCGCTTAAGAGTTCCTTGGGGTACTTTCCCGTTGCAAACACCGTGAGATGTCTGAAGCACTGTCTTTCACAGGCTTCCTGGGCGGCAAGTACATCCTCCGGCTTACAGGTCAGCGGATAGTAGGGCATGAAATGCACCATTCCACCGACTCTTGCCTTGGGTGCCAGCTTCGTAGCGAGATGTTTTACTTCCGCACTTGCCAGAAAATGATGATGAAAGATCTTTGCCTTCAGAATGTTTCTTTCTCTTTCGTCCATTCCTTCGGGGATCTGCCCTACCGCAAGATCAATGGCCGCATTCTGTTCGTTAAAGGGAATGTACATGGAAACCCTGTCTTTAAAATGTCCTATGACCGTTTCCGCGTAGACCTTAAAAGCCTCGTAAACTCTCCTGTCTCCCCAGCCACCGTATTTTTTGTACAATGCCAGCGGCAGATCGAAATGGTTCAGACAGACCAGCGGCTCAATGCCCCTCTGCTTTAATTCATCAATGAAATCATCGTAGAAC
>JAILNG010000139.1 GCA_024691875.1 Lachnospiraceae bacterium
ACATAAAAATTCACGGTAAAAGTAACGTCAACTTCCTCATTTTCATAGCTGTAAACCGGAACACTTACACTTGAAACCGTATTAAAATATTTTGCATCATTAAATGTATAAAGCATATCAATAATGTCATAGAAAGGTCCGTGAACCGTCATGGAATAAGAACCTTTTGAATAAGTGTCCAGCTTTTCCAGTCCGTTAAACGTCAAAGTATTCTTGACCAGCTTGTCGCCCACAGTTTCTTCAACAAATCTGAGCATTTCAGAATCATTCCAGCCCACAGGAAATTTGTTGACCGTCTTATAGTACTCTTCCATGGATCGGTATAAATCGGTAGTAATTGAATTGTATCCCATTTGCTGAGCATAAAGCTCTGTGATCAGATTTTCACTGTTAATTATATCTTTTTCAATTTCTGCAGTTTCATCCCTTAAAGGACTTAAAAACAGGTTCTCGAAAATAACTACCGCAACAATTACGAAAGCAAGAACCATCAATATTTTTTCTCTGATCGTTATCTTCTTCATATGCCTTAGTCCTTAACTTTAATTGAAAGAGTTACATTGTAAATGTCGATCAATTCAACCTCTTCGGGTGTGTCTTCCGTTTTTACGGAAATGATCTTTCTTAAGATCGAATGTCTGATAGTGTTGTAAGAAACACTTTCAAATTGCTCAACCTTATTTAGTGTTTCGATGTAATCACCGATCATATCATAGCTTAAAGCATTGACCGTAACAGTAATATAATTGTCGGCTATGCTGAAGCTTGTGATCTCCATTCCGATGGGGGTGGAAAAAACAATGGTTTCAATCTTAGAGGTAGCGGGGAAATCATTGTTTATGATCCCTCTTAATGCCTCTGTCCGAGCGTTGTAATCATTATATATGTTTTTGGCATTGACATAATCCGTTGCAATGTCGCCATAAGACTCGATCTGCTTGTTCAATGTTTCCAAACGTTCTCTTTTTTCGTTTCTTTCCTTCAACGGCTCATAGACGAGGAAGTTACCGAAGTAACTGCCTGCTGTAAAGACTGCCAGCACAACAATGAGAACTCTTGTTGGTGTCCACTTTGATTTACGTCTCGGGATTAGGTTAATATCGTTGTACAGCATTATACCCATTCCTCCTTTAACGTAATCGAAATTGCGCCGAGGTAATCTTCAAAATGCAAATTCTTGCCTTTTTGACGCTTTGTTAACTTGTAGCCGGTCTTAAAATCCGCGATTTCGGAAAGCATGAAAACCGGAACACCCAATTGAGTGGAAAAGTACTCTTTGATGCCTCCCAAGCGGCTGGAACCGCCGGCGATCACTATGCAATCCACACCATTTTGGTTGTTGTTGGTCTTGTAATAATACATGGTATTGTCAAGCTCGGAGATTATGGAATCGTAGTATTCATAAAGAGCTCCGTCCGTATCTCCGTTTTTGGAAAGTTTGAAATCCTCTGCGGAATTCATGTCCAGATCCATTTTTTCGGAAATAGCTTCATTAATGTACTCACCGCCGTAGCGAATGTTTTTGTGCATCGAATATGATCCGTTACGAATAAAAGTAACATTCGACATGGTAAATCCGATATCGATCAGGCATACGTTTTCAAGAATGCTCTTCTTCTCGTGCTCAGATTCATTCTCCTGCTCCTTGGCCTTTAAAGTGTCATTCAGAAAACTATCCAAAATGTTGCTGGCTTCTTCATCGGAAATGTATGTGTGTGAATCCTTGTCATCAGGTTCTTCAATAACTACATCATAATTTTCAATGGAATTCGAAATGAACGGTGTTTCTTCGGGTTCTTTTTCTAATGTAGATACATCGCTCTTTATGATCTCCGAAACACTTTCGGAAAGCCTTTCGGAAAGCTTGTTCATATTCTGTCTGTTAATAACATATTCTTCCGCCGATTCATTATCAGTATCCAGGTTCAGAACATAATTGCAGGGCATTTCCTCTTCAGGTTCTGAAACGGTCTGAGGAACTATGGATGCCGTCTTTTCCGGAATACTCTGAGTGATCTTTATTACGGCCTTTTCATTGGTTTCTGTTTTGCTTACTTCATTTGCTTCATTTTCATAAAGATTCTGATCCAGATCGTTTAATTTACGTCCGAAATACCATGCGATCTCCTTCGAATCTCTATTATCATCACTCTGCTTTTCCTGTGCCTTTAAAGAACGCTCCATTGCTTCTTTGGCAGCTTTTTCCGCAGCTTCTCTTGCTTCCGCCAAAGCACGTTCTCTCTTTTGCCTCTTTTTCTCGAGTTCCCTCTCGTTTTCTTCCCGTTCTTTTCTGAGCTTTTCTTCCAAAGAACGACGTCGCTTTTCCTCTTCCCTTGCCTCAATCTTTGCAGCTTTGTCAGCCTGACGTTTTTCCTTTTTCAGGCGCTTATGATTCTTTTTGTCCAGCTTGGCCTTAACCTTTTTGCTTGACTTCTTTTCTTTCTTTGAATCATCTTCCGAATTCTGATCGGCACTCTGTTCCGATCCTTTCAGCTTTTCCTGATCGTTAATGATCTTACGGATAAGCTTTGTGTGAGCATTGGGAAGTACATCTATTCTTTCAAGTTTAATACCTGCTTTTCTGCAAACCTTAATGTAGTCCGAGATCAATGATTTGGGCGCAGAAACAACGAGAACTCGCATGGATTTCTCGCCGGTAAAAGGATTGTTTATGGTCTCCAGTATTCTGTAATCAATTGTATAATCTCCGGATGCCAGGAGATAAATGTTGGACAGTTCGTTTTTAATGTTGGTAAGAACCTGGTCTTCTTTCATCTGAGGGAGGGTGATCTCTCTCATGATCAGGTCTTTTCCCGAAAGGCAAAGAGTACCTTTTTTAACGGATCCCTTCAAACGTTTCCTTGCCGCCCTGAGACTTTTTACCAGGATCTGCGGAGCCTCGATTGCGCCGTCAACAACTACACCGTTCGGAATAGGCTCCGAAACGGCCGAAAGAATTCTGTCCCCCTTAACAACAGCAAGCTTGATGTTTTTCGATCCGATATCGATCCCCATCGTATGTTTCTTGGGAAGAACAATCACATTTTTTGTTTTCTTAAATGTTACGTTTTCCTTTTTCTTGTTAGCAGTCTTTTTCATCATGCTCGATCCTTGAAGTAGTTTTGTTCGGTCTTTTAACGCATATAATACACGGATTCGATCTTCAGATTGTTTCCGCTCAGATCTTTAACATCCGAGTACAATGCTATATTAATTCTTTCCGCCCCCACGTCAAAAGTAAAAGAAGAAATGTCATACCCCAATATTGTTTCTGTTTCAACCGACGTTGTTCTGTCAGTCTTGATCATTTTAAACGTGTTTCCTTCCAATCTGAAGGTAACCACATATGTTTTGCAAGTGATGCTTTTATCAGCAGCTGAGTACGTGTAACCCTTTCGACATTCCAAAAGAATAATGTCCATTGCGTCACGCATTTCGTTTGCCGCAGTGATTTCTGAAGTTTGTTGATTAAACGTCTTGTTTCCTACCTCAAGAAATCTGTATAAAACAAACACCACCGCAACCAACAGCGATAAAGCAATCAATAATTCGATTAATGTAAAACCTTTTTTGTCAGACCTTAATTTCATTTTAATTCCAATAAATAGCATCTTCCATGAAAGACAATTCTTTGTCGTCTTCAGTAGCATATACAGTAACTTTTACTTCGCTCAGATTTCCTTGTTTCCTGTACTTTTTATGGTCTATATAGATTATAGCATACATTTCCGGATATTGTGTATCTTCTACTCTAAAAATGTATGGATCTGAGTTTTCAGTTTCCGTGCAGCTAAAGTCCACGGAGGTTGTTAATTTGGTCCTGAGATTTGACATACTCATGCCTTCGTACTCCGTCAGATACTCCATTAATCTCTCGGCAAAATATGAGCCGTCCAATCGCCCGGAATTCTTCTTGTTTATTGATACCAGGCTTGTCATTGCCCTAAGAAAAACAATGGCTATCAAAGAAAGCAGTGCAATTGAAACCAGGATCTCTATTAAGCTTTCACCTTTTTTGTTCTTGAAAATCTTGATCATTCCACTTTAAATCCTCTGAAGAAATGCGAACCGGAATAATTGTCTCCGATTGCCACTACCCCCGGCATGAAATCCATTTCAACATGAAGCTCCATGTGTTCCGTTGCAACATTTGAACTTTTAGCCATGGAATTCCCGGAAAAATCAATGTTGTATCCCGTTACGCATGCAAAAATACATGTTACAAAGCTTCCTTCATCTGTAATATATGAATGCGGATAAGGATTTGGTTCATCTTTGTAAACTGTAGTAACTCCTTCAACATCAATGTTCATTCTCGGTGCATAAATGGCCCCGCATGAAAGATAAGAATTTTGGAACTTAAGATTGTATCTCGATCTTCCGTTTTGAGGGCTCGGGGCAGATGAGAAAATATTCCCGTAAAACAGGCAGTTTGCAATATCGATGTCCGCAGCACCTGCCGAATAAAAGTTTGCACAGCATTTGTAGTTTTTGATTATAAGATCTTCAGTCCCGTAATAGTAGATATTAAGCCCGGTATCTATGATCTTTTTTGCTTTTTCATTTTCATTCAAAGAATCATCGGTAAAGGAAAAATTTGAAAGTGTTTTCAGTACCGGATAATGATTATTGTTCCAGGGATCTCCGTTAAACTGGCATCTTTTACGTGCATAAAGATTTACCGGCGCTTCACCGTTGATTTCAAGATCTCCGTACATGTAGAGGTTATCGGCAATAACATTAATATTGGTTCCTGCAGGAGCATTAAAAGCCATGCTGCCGTTCTGCCAAATACCAAATCTGTGGTTATTGTCGGAATCTGCTCTGTCAATAACAAAGAAATTAATTGTCCCGCCGTGATCTGATCCTATCGGAGGAAATGCATTGAAAGTGATCTTTCTGTAACCGTTATTGATAATAAGGTTATTGATGATAATTATATTAATATCCCCTTCATTGGTAATATCAACATCAATATTATCTTTATTTTGCTGTTGTATATTGTTATAAAAGTAAATATATACAGTACCGGAGCCGGTAGTCTTTACGGTCAGCGTTTCCGTATCGTAATCAGGAGTAAGGTTGTTACAAAGTATATAGACATCGTGTCCATTGGTGTTTACAGTTAATTTCCCTCTTCTTCCGGCCGCAAAATTACTTCCCACCTGAAATTGATATCCATCCGAATGAACATTGAGTTCCACCTCATCTTTTAAGATCAGGCTTCCAAAGTTCGTGTAGCAATCATCTGCATTAGAAGCAATGTTGATGGTTAGCTTACTGTTAACCTGAAATTCATCCCACATATAAAAGTCGTATTGTGTCTGTCCCTGATTATTAACTCTCGGAAGACTGATAGTATTTATATCTTTTGTACTATATTTACCGTTAATTCCACTCGGTGTCTCATATCTGAATAGATTTGCATGACTCCCTTCATTGGGCGGATCCGGAATTTCCGGTATCTTAACATTACCTCTTACCAATGTGGAAGTGTCAACTTCAAAAGTATTTCCGTTGTTTTCAAAATGCTCCGGATCAGTTTCCGCAGAATAATGATCGGGATAAGTAAAACTTCCTTTAAGCTTTGCATTTCCATTTAATGATACCTGCCTTTCGGAAGTGATGTCTTCCAAAGCAGTTAACATGGGAGTATTTTCATTAATGATCATGGTTGTAGTCGTCGTGCTTTGACTGCTTTCGGTGAGATAAAGTACGCCGTATATTCCGGTGATCTTTTTCCTGGTGTTTCTGTCATTTGAAATTATGGTTGTTATGTCATAAAGGCAGGTGTATTCATCGGAAGTCATTGTACTTGGTACAACGGTAATACTTTCAATGTTGTATTCATTAAAGCTGCCGGAATCTATCTTTGAAACAAAATATCCTTCAACCTGGCTTGCGATCGAAGCATTAAGCCTGGTAACAAATTCATCCTTTGTAAGTACTTCTTCTCTTGCATTTGCATCATTGGAGATCTTAAATGCCAATTGGTCGATCTCGGTAGAAGTAATACGTAAAACGCCCTCTCCGGTGTAATACGCACCATTATTTGCTTCGGAATCGACTGTATTTGATACATGTCTGTCAAGTACAGTGTAGGTACCGATTATAAGTACAGAAAATACAGCTATGATCATCATTACGATAACCAAGCTCATTCCTTTAGTATTATGTTTTAAAAAATCTCCCGTCAAAGTTTTTAATTACCTATATGATCAAGCCAAAAAATTTCAACATGTACCATTTATATATATCGTCAAAGAACAGGAAAGAAATTAGGAATCCCAGTGAAAGAAATGGTCCATAGGGAATCGCTCCTTTGATTCCTTTTCTTTTTATTATCGAATAGATTAAAATGACTAAAAGTCCTATGTAAGCAGACAGTGCAATGCCAAAGAGTACTTCTTTCCATCCCAGAAAGGCGCCGCATGCAAATGCCAGCTTTACATCGCCTCCGCCCAGGCCTTCTTTTCCGACAAGCTTAAGTAAAAGCATATAAAGTCCGTACAATAAAAGGCTTCCGGCCAAGGCCCCGACAAAAAGATCGATCAAAAGATCTTTTAAATCTCCGCCCAATACCAAAGAAGCAATAAATTTTACAATAGCAAGTAAAAGTATTGCTACATTCAATGAATCCGGTATTTCCATGCTTTGAAGGTCAATACAGGAAACAATGATGAGAATTGAAGAAAATGCAAATCCTGTTAAACATTGGAGCCGGTTGTCCGAATAAATAAAAGTCACTATCCACAGAACACAATTCAATAATTCTATCAATGGATAGCGAATCGAAATCTTCGACTTGCAATTCCTGCATTTTCCTTTGAGAATAATAAAGCTCAAAACAGGAATATTGTCGAACCATTTAATTTTATTCATACAATTAGGACAATGAGAAGGCGGGAATGAAATAGATTCATGCCTCGGAATTCTGTAGATACAAACATTAAGAAATGAGCCTACAGAAAGGCCCAAAAGTATTGTGATCAGCAATATGAAATTAAACAATTCAGGTATACAAAAATTCACTATGCTACCCTCACATCCCCAATCAATATATAAAAGAAATCAATACAGATATATAACCAAAAATCGCCTCCCCCGCATGAGGGAGGCGAAAAAGTAATCAACTCCAAATATTAAGGTGTAACTATGGTTGCGAAACTGTTTCCATTCTCATCAAGAATGAAAGCACTACCATATGAATCGGTAAGAATATAAACATATGTCTGGCTGGGATAGGTTCTACCCTGTAATAAACCGGTTGA
>JAILNG010000055.1 GCA_024691875.1 Lachnospiraceae bacterium
TTTTCCATTGTCTTAATGGTTTTATATGCCTGGAACAACGTGGATGGTCCAATCTCGGAACTAAAGTATCCGATCCCCTGGTTCCATGCCAAAAGTTCAAAGACGTCATCAAAGGCCCTGCTGTCTGTTCCGCAGATATATGCCTTTACCAGCTCTCTCGTTGCCTGGCGCATACGCCCCGCGCCCACTGCGTTCGTTAAGGAAAGCAATAGTCTTATTTCATACGGAAGGTGTCTGTGGTCATCATTCCAGGTCAGATCCCAGAATTCCACCGCGACCTTGCCCAAGGTTTCATCGATAAGCGGCATATTGGTGAGAGCCGCCGGCCGCATGGGGATGTCCTTTTCCGCCTTTTTCACCTCGGTCCTGTAGAAAAAGGCATGGAACTCCGCATCGCCCCTCTGCTCGGTGTAGCGCTCAAAGCCCAAGCCCTCCATCACTTCGTACAACGGAAGCGGCTCAAAGCTCTGAACGATCTCCAGGCCCTTCCCCACTTCCAGTTCCATCGCCTGCTTTTTAAGCCCCGGGAAGAAATTTCCCTGTATCCCTCTTACGTCAACTGTCTTAAAATCCTTGATCTTGTCCTTCCAATCTGTGTAGCTCATATGCTCCTCCTTCTCAATCAATAATATTTCCGTCCCTGGATATGGTCACCACCTGCCAAGGAATGAATTTTCCGCTATTCTTTAACGCATTTTCCATTGCTCTCTGCAGCCCGCCGCAGCAAGGCACTTCCATGCGTACCAGTGTCACGCTTTTAATGTCGTTCATGGCGATGATCTCCGTCAGCTTCTCCGTATAATCCACGGCATCAAGCTTCGGACATCCGATCAGCGTCACCTTTCCCTTCATGAAATCCTCATGCATCCCCGCATATGCGTAAGCGGTGCAATCCGCCGCTATAAGAAGCTTTGCTCCGTCGTAAAAATCTCCTTTTACCGGCAGCAGCTTTATCTGACAGGGCCATTGCTCAAGTCTCGAGATCGGCCGTGCATATGCCTGCTGTACCTTCTCTTCCGTCTCTCTTTCTTTCATTTCCTCCTTTGGCTGCCCGAGTTGCATGAATCTTGAGCCGGGGCATCCGTTTCCGTGTTCGTTCATTTTGCTTTTCTCCTTATCTTTACTTTCCTTAACGGCCATTTCATCATATGCCGGCGCTTCTCTTTCCTCAAATGTAATTGCGCCTGTAGGGCATGCGGGGAGGCAATCGCCGAAACCGTCGCAGAAATTCTCCCTCACCAGTTTGGCTTTTCCGTTAACCATTTCAATCGCTCCCTCATGGCATGCATTGGCGCATATACCGCAACCTATGCACTTTTCTTCGTCGATGTGTATTATCTGTCTGATCATGATCAATCTCCTTTTAACTGTTTCTTAGCTTCTGTTTTGCAGTTGCTCTTTGTAACCGATGTACTCCGAAAATCCTTATCTTCTCACTTCTCATTGATTTTACGATCAAAGTATAGTATGCTTTTCAAAAGTAATATGTGGTTATAACCACATTTTTGCAAAAAAATCGTTTTTACTTTTTTATGTTTCCCCCAAAAAAGGAGGCAGTATTATGAACATCAATACGGAAATCTTTTCAAGATCCATGCTCTTTAACGGAATGACATCGGAAGAGATCCAGGCTGCTTTTGTCAATCTGAATGTGGTAAAAAAAGCATATAAAAAAAACAGCGTGCTTTTGCACGCAGGCGACACCACCGACAGCTTCGGGCTTGTACTGTCGGGAAGTGTGATCATAGAGAGCAATGATATGTGGGGAAACAGAACCATCTTAAGCAATGTGAGAAAGGGAAGGTTTTTCGCGGAAACATATGCCTTACTGGAAAACGAGCCTCTTCTGGTGGATGTCCGGGCAAACGAAGACTGCCGCATCCTCTTTTTCAAGGTCGGCAGTCTACAAAAACTGAGATCCGAGATGAAGCCCTGGAGTTACAAGCTTATGGCAAATCTCCTTATGATCTCTTCAAACAAAAATCTGCATTTGTCCGGCAGAAGCTTTCACACCGCTCCCAAGACGATCCGCGGCCGTGTGATGTCCTACCTGAACTCCGTCTCGCTCCGCTGCGGGCAAAATGAATTCGACATTCCCTTTGACCGTCAGCAATTGGCGGATTACCTGAATCTGGAGCGAAGCGCGCTATCAAAGGAACTGGGGCGTATGCAAAAAGCGGGGCTCATTTCCACTCGCAAAAATCATTTCAAGTTGTTGCAGTGATGCCTGCTGCGCAAAGATTTATGCCAGGATCTTCTTTACTGTTTCTGCGATCTTTGCATCCTTGCAATCCTTGAAGAAGTACTCGCTGAA
>JAILNG010000121.1 GCA_024691875.1 Lachnospiraceae bacterium
CACCCCGGTCTCGGTGAAGGCGGAAAATTCCATCCCAAGGGAAGCGGAAATCCCTTGCCGGACAACACTGTTCTCACTTTCGCACTGGTGGGCAATCAGAACAGCGGTAAAACCACGCTTTTTAACCAGCTCACAGGTTCGAATCAGCACGTTGGCAACTTCCCGGGTGTTACCGTTGACCGAAAAGACGGCGTGATCAAAGGCCATCCCAACACTCTTGTTACGGATCTTCCGGGCATATATTCCATGTCCCCTTACAGCAGTGAGGAGATCGTTTCAAGAAATTTCGTTATAGACGAAAAGCCCTGCGCCATTATCAACATAGTTGACGCCACAAACATCGAGCGAAACCTCTATCTCACCATGCAGCTTTTGCAGATGAACATTCCCATGGTAGTGGCCCTCAACATGATGGATGAAGTCCGCGGAAACGGCGGTACAATAGATGTCAATGAAATGGAAGCTGCCCTGGGAGTTCCCGTTGTACCCATTTCCGCAGCCAAAAACCAGGGCATAGACGAGCTGATCGAACACGCTCTTCACGTAGCTCACTACCGCGAAGCTCCCCTCAAGCAGGATTTCTGCGACGAGAACGATAACGGAGGCGCTATCCATCGCTGCCGCCATGCAATCGGCCATCTGATCGAGGACCATGTCACGGCTGCGGCCCTTCCTCTGCCCTTTACCGTAAGCAAAGTGATAG
This sequence comes from Lachnospiraceae bacterium, assembly GCA_024691875.1. Classification (GTDB taxonomy): domain Bacteria; phylum Bacillota; class Clostridia; order Lachnospirales; family Lachnospiraceae; genus RGIG3528. The sequence goes on from JAILNG010000121.1 coordinate 704, forward strand.
AAGGCGACAACTTAATTATTGATCAATTAAATCTTGATATTAACGAAAAGGAAACCATCGAACACATTGTGCTTCAAATGGAAAAAGAGCGCGGGCTGGACAGAAGCGCTGCCATTGCCGACATGCGCTACTCATACATTTTTAAAGTCTGCGAAAAATGCGTAAGGAAGCCCAAAAAGAGTAAGGAAAGCTTAAGAAGCGAGCGGATAGACAAGATCCTTACAGGTAAATGGACTGCCATTCCCTTCTTTGCGATCATTATGCTTGTGATCTCCTATCTCACCTTCAACCTGATCGGAGGCACATTACAGGATCTTTTGGCAACAGGCATAGACTCCCTGACGGAAACCGTTGACGCCGCACTTACCCGAGGTAATGTCAATCCATTCCTGCACGGACTTGTTATAGACGGCATTTTCACCGGCGTGGGAAGCGTTTTAAGTTTCCTGCCCGTTATCGTAACCCTGTTCTTCTTCCTGTCATTGCTTGAAGACAGCGGCTACATTGCAAGAGTTGCCTTTTTCATGGATAAGCTTTTAAGAAAAGTAGGGCTCTCCGGTCGAAGCATAGTTCCTATGCTGATCGGCTTCGGCTGTACTGTTCCCGCTGTAATGTCCACCCGTACTCTTCCCAGTGAAAGGGACAGAAAGATGACCATTCTTTTAACTCCTTTCATGAGCTGTGCGGCTAAAATGCCCATATATGCCTTCTTTGTCGAAGCATTTTTTAAGGACTACAAAGCCTTGATCTTCGTTGCTCTTTACGGTCTCGGAATACTGGTTTCCATTCTGGTGGCTCTGCTTTTCAGAAAAACGCTGTTTAAGGGCGAAGCCGTTCCGTTCGTAATGGAGCTGCCCAATTATCGTCTGCCCGGTGTCGGAAATGTGGGACGTCTTCTTTGGGAAAAGGCAAAGGACTTCCTGCAAAGAGCGTTTACCATTATCCTCCTGGCGACCATCGTGATCTGGCTCCTGCAGGGCTTTGATTTCCGCTTCAACGCTGTGTCCGATGCCAAGGACAGCATGCTGGCAACCGTTGCGGGTCTCCTCGTTCCCATCATGAAGCCTGCGGGACTCGGCGACTGGAAGATCTGTACCTCTCTTCTTACAGGCTTTATGGCCAAAGAAAGCGTAGTTTCCACGCTCGAGGTTTTGTATGAACAAGGCATACAGTCCGCGTTGTCGGTCAAGACCGCCCTTTCCTTCCTGGTGTTCTCGCTCCTTTACACCCCTTGTGTTGCGGCCATCGCTTCCATAAAGCGTGAACTCGGTCACAAATGGGCCGTCGGAGTCGTTCTCTGGCAGTGCTTCGTGGCCTGGCTGGGAGCAGTGATCGTTCATCTTTTGACCATGCTGTTCTGATCAGGATCGGAGGAAATCATGAACACATCTGACATTGTTGTTTTAATAATACTCGCTGTTGCGATCATACTCGCAATTGTCGGAACAATAAGGAATAACAAAAAAGGTCACGGATGCGGCGGAAACTGTGCTGCATGCGGATTCTCGGAAAACTGCAAAAATAAGAAATGACACCATAACCCCGTCCCCAAAGATTAAAAAAAGCCATCGGATGACTGATATGTACCCAGAATCCTGGACACATATTTATAAACTAGGCTGAACACATGGATGCTTCCCTGTACTTTACAGGAGGCATCCATTTTGTTTTTGCCTGAATTCTTTTATTATTATAATAATCTA
>JAILNG010000127.1 GCA_024691875.1 Lachnospiraceae bacterium
TCAGCCTCTTCAAAGCCCGGAAGCATCTCTTTTGCTGACACTTCAACCACTTCACCGTCTTTTAAGAACAGATTATACACCCCATCGAAACCCGCTGTCGGGTCAATGAGGTGTCCGTTTTTAACGATCATTCTTTTTTCAATCATAATACACATCCGTAAGGAAAAGTCCTTTTGAATCAATTGCCTCGGGTGCCAGAGTGCGGTCACCTGTTTCAAAGATCTTTGAAATAACAGTTGCCTCTTTTTCCCCTGTTCCTATCTCTATCAGCAATGCGATCATGATCCTGACCATATTGGGCCAGAAATCGTCACCGCTCACTGTAAATGAAATCTCATTACCGCTTTTGTAAATATCAAAAGCAGTTATTTCCCTGACAGTGGATTTTTTCATTCTCTTGTTGTCTGAAAAGCCCGCAAAATCATGCTTTCCCACAAAAAGAGCCGCTGCTTTCTTCATCTTGTCCACATCGGGATTTTTAAAGCAGTAAAAATTATATTTTCTTTCAAACACGGAAGGAACTTCTCCTACCGTGATCCTGTATTCAAAAGTAAATCCCTTGGCATTAAAAGCCGGGTGAAAACGTTCGTTTTCATCCGTAGCTTCCAAAACCGCAATATCTCTGGGAAGATAACGGTTCAAGTATCTTTTTATCTCAAGCGCAGATTTTTTCGATTCGGTCTTAAAGCTTGCGACCTGCTTATAGGCATGAACTCCCGCTTCCGTCCTGATCGCTCCGATGAGATCCACCGGCTTTTGTTCCATTTCCTTAAGAACATCCGCTATCTTTTCAGACACCGAGCCGTTCTTTCCATGGCCTCCCGTCTTCGCTGTTGCCCATCCGTCGTATCTCGATCCGTCGTATTCTATAACAAGTTTAACATTTCTCATTCGTATTTCCTGTTTAATTCTTTCCTGCAAAATAAGCATCTATTCCGTCGCAGATCGCTTTAACCATTTTCTCCTGATACTCGGAAGAAGCAAGTTTTGCCGCTTCATCGGGATTTGACATGTATCCCAGCTGCATCACACAAACAGGCATCTTTGACCAGTTGATAACCGCCAGGCTGTCCCTGTACTGCGGACTTCTTGACTTTGCTCCGGTTGCCGCCACAACAGAATCCTGAATGGCTTTTGCCAATTCCGCACTGTCCTTTGCGTACTGTCCCACATAAATGTTCGTATCGGAAGGTATCTCGGCGTAAACTCCGTAGACTGTTTCATCGCTGTAGCTGTCCGCCTGTATGCCTACAAAAATGTCAGCACCGGCGTTATTTGCGATTTCCGCTCTTTCTTTATTTGAAAGGTTCACATCATTTGAGGTCCTTGTAAGAACAACGTTATACCCTCTTCTTCTGAGCTCATCCTTGACCATATCGGTCATCTGCATGTTCCACTCATACTCCATTGTTCCGTCAACTACATTCTTTGCTCCGACTGAACGCATTCTTTCAACGTTCACGTCAGCTCCGGGTCCCACAGGCTCTCCGTTCAGATCTGCCTCCAACTGATGTCCCGCATCCAGGCATATGGTTGCATGAGGCGTCGGACTCAATGTGGGTGTCGATGAAGGTGTCGCGATAGCTGCAACAGTCGGTGTTGCGGTAGCCCTTGCGATAACCTCCTGAGTGGGAATTATATTAACGGAAGCAGTGGGCGTAGGTGTTGCAACATTTTGAGCAACCTCGTTTTTATTTGCCTTATTTTTGATAACAGTAACAATTCCTAACGCAACCGTAGCCATCAAAAGGATTGCTACCACAAAAAACATTATTGTCGTTAATGCGTTACTTCGTTTCATTTCTTCACCTTTCCGTGTGAAGCAGACAATTGATAGCCGCTTCTCCACTCTTTAAAGAGCGCAGATTTAGTTCTGCTCATTGCAAAATATACCACATGTAGTATATCACATTATATTTTGGCACACAAGAAAATTAAAACGTTTCTCGAATGAACGTTGAGTGTATGTGAACAGTAATGTTTTGTTCGGAAAATATATGCCCGTAATTCAGTGACGAAGCGCTCTGGGGCTGTCACCACGGCTGATTTCCGTCCGATAGCCGATCTTTTTAAGTCTTATGTCCATGCAATTCTTGCAGGCCGCAGCTTCATCTCCGATGCAGATCTTGTTGTCATAAAGCAGGTACTTCCCACGGACATCTCCGGGAGAAAGATTGGGCATCACAACATTGGCTCCCGCAAGGATACCCAGTTCGCGCCCCTTCGGATCAATGGTTCCGAGAGCTGTAGTGGCAGGCAGAAGGACATCCGGCAGCATGATGCGAAGAAGTGCGAGCATGAAAAGCGAGAGTTCAAGACTTCCCGCCTTATAATCCTTAAAAGGTGTGTCATGATGAGGGATGAAGGGTCCGATCCCGACCATATGAGGGTTAAGTTCCTTAAGATAAACCATATCTTCTGCCAGATCTTCTGCAGTCTGAAAAGGA
>JAILNG010000145.1 GCA_024691875.1 Lachnospiraceae bacterium
AGGGCAGTGTGGTCATGTTAAAGAATTCTCTTTCTTCTTCGGAAGCATCCGGGTAGAGAAATTCCGCAGCCCAGACTTCCATCATCCGCTTAAGGTTACCGGAAAAGTTTTCAAAATTTGTACCATGAGTAAAGGGCTTTACGGCAACAAGATTTCCGTTTGCCAGATCTATCCTGTAAACGGCGGTGTAAAGCTCGGAAACCGTTCTCAGAAAATGCATCTTTTCTTCGCAGCTCTGTTTTTCCCTGTCTATGATCTCTTCTGTAAAAAGGACCTTTAATACATTCCCGTCTTTATCTCTGTCTATTGCCTGAAAGCAGATCCTGCACCAGTGACCTTCATTATCCACATACTCGTAAGCGGTCTCATCCCTCTCCCTGAGCCTGAGTCCCAGATCCGAAAGGATCAAAAACCTGCTTAATCCCTTTTTGAATTCGGTGTGAGTCAGGTTTTCAACCAGGAATTCAAAATCTCCGGCAGCATCTCCCTTGGGTTTTTCACCGCGTTTTGAAAAGACCTTGTTAAAGCTTTCAACATAGTCTTCCGTTTCCAGGTCTATAACGTAGGTGTGTCTGAAACGCTGTCCCAGTCGTCTGGAAACTGCGTTTGCAAAACGGATCGCTTCTTCGTTTTTCTTTGCTTCCGCGATCCTGTTGTCATTGTTTTCAAGAGAAAGTCTCCTGGTCAGTTCCTTGCTCTTAAATCTTGTGGTTTCCAGCTCATACGCTGTGGTGGCGATGACATTCATTACCTTTTGTACCGCCGAAAGCCCTCCGAAGTCGATCTTTACATTGTAGATCGTAATAAATCCCACCGCTGTGCCGTAACTGTATACAGGAACAAAAATTTCATTTTTGACTCCAACCGCCATCAATTTTTCATAGACTTCTTTATTCTCTTCGCGTACGTTTTCGACATCCTTTAAAAGCACGCACTTTCCGGGAGTAAATTCATTTTTTATCCTGTTAAGGAGCAAAAGAGAAAACTCATCCGCAGTAGGCAGGACCGACCTGCCCTCGGAATCCATTTCGAAAAAAGAACTCAGATAAATGCTTCTCCCTCTTCCGTAGATCACAAAATAGGAAGCTTCCGCATCAAAAAAATCACAGATCCTGTCCAGCACCCAGCTGACTCTCTCATGAAACGGAATGTCCCTGTGAACGAAGTTTTCCATACAATCTTCGACAAATTTAACTGTCATCAAAGGATCGTAATTTTTCTCCTTCGCATCAATGTCCCTGTATGTTGTTTTGTACTTGTCCAAGAGAAAATTCAAAACAGTTTCACGTGAACAAAAGCCGTTATCAGCCATTTTTCGCCTCCGATTTTGTAGCGGCAAAAAGCATCCGCGTCCACAGTTTCAAGGGGAATATTAACTTTTATTATATCTAATCGTAAGAAAAAAGACAATAAATTGAACATTTTCCCATAAAATTTAATACTTTGTTTAGTTTATTTCAGAAAAATAGACCCGAACCTGTTCCGTTCTTCAAGATCAAACTTGCAAAACGGCCCCGATCCGGGTCTTAAAAAGATTTTACTTATGAAGCAGTTTCCATATGCCTTTAAGAGGCTTTTTGTTTGCCATGTCCACAATTCCGAGGATACGGTTGTAAGTCAACGTCCCCGTCATTCTGAGACTTCTTAACGGCATTTCGAACATCATCGCTTCCACCATAGCTCTCATGGCGGGATCCTTGTCATATTGCTTTAACATGCCTCCCGCAGCTTTAATGATGGTTTTTCCGATAAATGTATCCTTTATGTCATACAAAGTGTTGTTAATGTCAAACGGCGCATCGGGATCCCTTTGATCCGCCGGCAGCTCTTTTCCGTAAAGGAGCTCAAATTCCTTATCGGTAACGTCAAAAGGATAGGAAGGGTGCAGGTAGGACGGAAGCTTTTTCATCTTTTCTTCCAGAAGCTTTTCCTTGCCGTCTCCCGTGATCTCGACCTCTGCCTTGAGATCGCCCGCCGAGATCACGTAAGTTCCGCCTTCCACAGCCCAGTCATTGGTTTCTGTGTTAAAGTAAGCAAAGGCTCTTTCATCCAGTTCAAACTCCACGACCTTGCTCTCTCCCGGCTCAAGCATCACTTTATCAAATCCCTTAAGTTCCCTTACGGGTCTGAAAACAATTCCATCGTCCTTTCTTCCCGTAAAGAGCAGTACTGCATGACTGCCCGCACACTTTCCCGTGTTTCTGACCTTCACCCTCACATTGAACCTGTTGTTTCCCAACTTATCCACTTCCGGATCGCTGTACTCAAAGGTGGTGTAGGAAAGTCCGTATCCGAAGGGGTACTCGACCTCAACCTTGGCCTTGTCGTAGTAACGGTAACCGATGTAGATACTCTCTCGATGGAACGCGTTCAGCCCTCTTCCGGGATAGCTCTCAAAAGCGGGAGTGTCCGCCAGCCTCTTGGGCCAGGTTTCCGCCAGGCGGCCCGAGGGATTCACTTCTCCCGTAAGAAGCTCCACAGTTGCTTTTCCGCCTGCCTGTCCGGAAAGATAGCTCAAAAGAATGCCCTTCACCTTGTCTTTAAACGGCAGTTCCACAGGACTTCCCAGCTGAAGGATCACAACAGTGTTGGGATTTGCATCGGCCACCGCTTCGATGAGTTTCAGGTGAGATTCGGGCATTGCCATCGTTTTTCTGTCGTACCCTTCACTTTCGTAAGCGTCAGGCAGACCCGCAAACAGGCATATGATATCCGAATCCTTTGCAAGCTTTACTGCTTCGTCGATCAGCTCCTGCCTGACTTCACGTCCGTCTTCCGTGTAGCCGTCCGCATAACTCACCCTGAGTCCCGCGCTGACTGCTTCGTCAAAGGCGTTATCGAGATAGGAAGGATTTATCCTGCTGCTGCCCGCTCCCTGATAACGGCGTTTCTTCGCCATCTGTCCGATGAATGCGATCTTTTCGTCCTTTTTTAAGGGAAGTATACCCTCCTCGTTTTTAAGAAGAACCGCCGAGCTTTCCGCCACTTCAAGAGCATCCTTGTCGTCATCCCTTTCGGTTCTTCGGGATCTCGGCTTTTCTTCCTGAGCTTTAAGGATCATTTCCACCGTCTTTACAACAATGGCATCCACTTCTTCTTCAGTGATCTCTCCATTCTTGACGCCTTCAATTATCCGTTTGTCCGCTCCGTCCTGAACTCCGGGCATTTCCAGATTCATCCCGGACTTAATGTCCATAAGTTTGTTGCTGACCGCTCCCCAGTCGCTCACAACAATACCGTCGTAGCCCCATTCATTCCTTAAAATATCTGTGAGCAGCTTCCTGCTGACATCGGCATATTCACCGTTTATCCTGTTGTAGCTGCACATGACGGTCCAAGGCTGAGCTTTTTTAACCGCCGTTTCAAAAGCCGCAAGATAGATCTCTCTCAGTGCTCGTTCATCCACGACCTCGTTCATTGTCATTCTGCGGCTTTCCTGAGAATTAACCGCAAAATGCTTTAAGGAAGTTCCGACTCCCTTACTCTGAATTCCGTTAATGAGAGCTGCTGCCATCTCGCCGGCTACATAAGGATCTTCCGAAAAGTACTCAAAATTTCTTCCGCAAAGAGGACTTCTCTTCATGTTTACGCCGGGTCCGAGAATGACCGCCACTTCTTCCCTCAGACACTTTTCTCCGAGACTTTCGCCCATTTTGAACATGAGCTTTCTGTCAAAAGAGCAAGCTGTTGCACTTGCTGTGGGAAAACATGTTGAAGGAATGCTGTCGTTAAGCCCCAGATTGTCAGCAGTAGCCGTCTGCTTTCTGAGTCCGTGAGGTCCGTCTGTCATTGTCTGCCTTTTAAGTCCAAGTCGCTCAACCCCTTCTGCAGACCAAAAGCTCGCACCGGACGTAAGTTTTGCTTTTTCTTCAAGAGTCATCTGTGCGACCAACTCTTTTGCTTTTTTCTTTAAATCCATATCGTTTCCTTTTCTTTTGTGATAGATCAATACTTTCTTGAAAGTGAGTTTTCCGCAGCTTCCCTTGTGATCTCGCCTGCATTGCATTTTGCCATGATCTCAACGTCCTTATCATTTAACTTGTAAAAATGAAGAAGGATGAGGGAAAGGATTCCGCCGACAACCGGCAGCCATATGCTTGCGTTAAAGAACTTGTCTGTGAAGCCCGCTGCCTGAGCTGCACCTTCGCCTTCGTTGAAGCCGATCCATGCAAGGACCGCAGAAGCAAGTGAAGTTGCCAGCGCCGCCTGAAGCTTTACAAAGAAAGTCTGAGCCGCGAAAGTGATACCGGGCATGCTGTGGCCTGTTTTGTAATGGCCGTACTCAGCGCAGTCGGGTGTGAACATGTACATAAGGACCGTTGTAATTCCCGCAGGGATCATTCCGATAACCATGAAGGCCATGTACAAAGTGATGTTCTTGTAGCCGATGAAAAATCTGAGTGCTGTCAGCACAACCGTGCAGATCGTTGCAATGTAATAGAGTTTGAACTTGTCAACCTTCTGAGTGATCTTCGGAACAAAAGGTCCGATAAGCACTGCGGGAAGTATGGCAATTATTGAAAGGATGCCTGCCTTGGACTCATCATTCAGAATGAAACGTCCGATGTAAAGTGTCCACTGTGAAGCCACCGCAAGTGTGCCTGAAACAAGGAAAGCCCCGTAATAGATCGCCAGATACTTGTTTGTCTTTAAGTATCTGAAGATGTCAACAACGCTGTAGTCCTTTTCTTTTTCGGATGCCTTGGGCTGAATCCTCTCCTTAGCCTTAAAGCAGATGGGGATCATCGTAACAAGGGCGATCAGTGAAAGAACTACGACTGTGAGTGTCCAGCCGCCCAGTTTTTCTCTGATCGAAGAGATGCTGACGAAAACCACCGCAGCAGCGATCATTGCACAAACACGGCCGATAGCATTCAGGGAAGTACGCTCGTTCTGAACATCGGTCATTGTGGTTACCAGGCCGAAGATAGGAACATCGCAGATCGTGTAGGCTGTATCCCAAAGCATATAAGTAACAACTGCCCAGGCGATCTTTCCTCCCATGGGAATGCCCGAAGGAATTGCAAACATCAGGATCGTGGAGATCGGAATACCGATCAGCGAGATTCTGAGCCAGGGTACAAATGTGCCCTTTTTAAAGTGAAACCTGTCCATCAGACCGCCGAAGATCGGATCGTTCACCGCGTCCCAGATCTTTACCGCAAGCACAACCCCCGCCACAGCTGCCGCTGCTATGCCTGCGTCCTGATAGTAGGTGGACAGGAAAGAATAGATCAACATGTAAAAAATGTTCTGGCCAAGAAAATAAAGTCCGTAGCTGGCCCGTTCGCCACCTGTTGTCAGGTAGCCTTTGCTCTTTTTGCTCATAAATAAACCCTCCGCATTGTATTTCAGGCAGTCTTCTCCAATAACGGCCTGTGATATAATGGTAACATCCGAAGATGTTTTTTATGATGTAATTTTAAGATTTATACAAAGATTTTAATGCAAAGAATTCATGATCGAGTTATAATATGCCTTGGATACAAAACAAAAAATCTGTAGTAAAGAGGGCAAAATGACGCAGGAAAAGGGCAAAACAAAAAAAGTGGTCCAAAAGCTTGATACAGCGGAGCAGAACACCTTTGTGGACAAAGAAGTGGCAAGGCGTTTTAAAGACATGTTCTTGGGTTCGGACGCCTCCACTCCCAACATGACCTCCTTTGAATCGGAGCAATTTCTTTTGAGTCTTGTGGCATCGGGAGATCTGGACGGCCTGGAAAAAGTCATGTCCTTTGCTCAGGGGCAGTCCTTCACCATCGGCTTCATGTCCGCAAATCCGGTGCGTCAGGCTCAATACACTCTCGTGTGCATGCTGACACTGGTCACACGCGCCGCCATAGCGGGAGGTCTGCCGGAATACGAAGCCTACAATCTGAGCGATGCGTACCTGCAGCAGGGCGATTCCATGACCACCGTGAATGACCTTAACAAACTGATCTTCGCGGCTCTCAGGGATTTCACAAAACGTGTCGGAGACACGAAAACCGGTCTCTACAAAAGTCTTCCCGTTGTCAGGGCAGTCAAATACATCGAAAATCATCTTCATTCCAAGATCACACTTTACGAGCTGGCGGATTACTGCAATGTCACTACCCAGCATCTTTCAAGTGTTTTTAAAAAAGAGACCGGAATGACAATAACCGAATACATAAGATCAAAACGTTTAAAAAAAGCCACTCAGCTGCTGCGTTCCAACGAGTACTCTGTCCAGGCTGTTTCCGATCTCCTGTCCTTCAGTTCTCCGTCTCAGTTCATAGCAGCCTTTAAAGAGGTTTACGGCAAAACTCCGGCCGAATGGAAGAAAGCTCCGGATGATTATTATTTGTAAAAAAGACGTTTCTTTTGCATTGCAAAGGAAACGTCTTAATTTTCGTCTTATTGTGTTTTCCTGTTTTACTTGACCGGCTTTAGTTCACATACTTTAGTTTACCGGCTTTAGCTCGCTTGTTTTAGTTTGCGGACAGTTCTCTGTCAAGTCTCGTAACGCTTTCAACGAGTTCGGCAAGCTTTCTCTCACTGTCATGAGCCATCTTAACTACCTGCTCCGAAGAAGCGGTTTCCTCTTCGGTAAGAGCAGTAAGAGTAGTGATCTCATCGCTCAGTCCTCTTACTCCGCTGACTGATGCCTGAGCCGCTGCCTGAACATTTCTTACATCCTCAAGAACATCTCTTGTCATGTTCTCCATGCTCTCATTTGCTTCCATGAGTTTACCCGAAAGCTCCAGCTGCTCAGCAGCGCTGACGCCTGAAGTCTTGGTGTATTCAGTAACGTCACGAACGCTTGTAAGGATTCTTTCAACACTGTCATTCATCTTCTTAACCGTTTCTTTGGTATTGTCGGCAAGAGAACGGATCTCCTCGGCAACTACGGCAAAACCGCGTCCTGCTTCCCCGGCCCTTGCAGCCTCGATGGAGGCGTTCAGGGAAAGGAGGTTGGTTCTGGATGCAATGTCATTAACAAGATCTGCCATCTTAACGATGTCATTTGTATTTTCCTCAAGGATAACTGTGGATTCAACCGCCAGCCTCATCTGCTCATCGATCTTTGAAGCTGCGCCCGCAACCTTGTCGGTGATATCTGACTGAACCTTGATGGTCTCAGCCTGACGATTACCTGTTTCCATAGCCTGTGTGGAATGCTGTCCCACTTCATCCGTCTTTGTGCTGACGGTCATGGTGTTGTTCTGCTGTCTTTCGGTCGTCATAGCAACCTGCTCGACACCTTCCGCCACCTCTTCCATGGAGCGGTTAACGCTTCTGATGTTTTCAAGTACTTCATTGAAGCCTTCCGTAACTTCACGCAAAGTCTTTCTTACGTTTTCAACGATCTGCTTGTTTCTTTCGGATTCCTCCGCAGCCATCTTCTGACCTTCTTCAGCCACATTCAGCTGCTCTTCGGAATGCTTTGTCGAAAGCTTGAAATAGAACCAGAAAGAAGAGAACGCATAGATCAAGCCGCTGAGAAGAAGTGCTGTACCGCCCACGGTGAGCTTTCCGCCGGAAACCGTTTCTTCCAGGGAAGTCATCTTGATCCCGAAAAGCACCTCACTCACGATCGCAATGCTCACGCAGATGATCATGAGTCTTGTATCTCCCATCAGCAAAAGTACCGCGATGATCGGGAAAATGTAAACGACCGCACTTACTTCCGTTGCTGCAAGAAGAACCACTACATTAAACACTGTGCTCTCTATTGCATATATATACTTGCTCTTTTCGATGGGAAGCTTTCGCGTATAGAATATATTAAGAGGAAGCGTTCCCGCCATTACTACCACTTTCATGAGGCTCCAGATGTTAAAGGGATCCGTCAAAAGTTCAACAACTCCCGTAGCACCGATCACGCCGATCAGCAATGTGATCAGAATGCAGGCCAATCTGTTTGTTTCTTTTATTTGTCTTTCAAGCATAAATAAACTGTTCTCCTTTCGGATGTCTTTATTTTTTGAAAATTCTTTCTAAACAGATATCAACCTTAATTATACTCTTTTTTCCGATTATTATCAATATCATATTTGCTGCGGCTAACTCCCCGCAGCCCTGCGCTCCCTCCCTTCGTATCTCCCTTCGTATCTCCCTTCGCAGCTCGGCGTACAAACATTACGTGTAAAGTGTCGTGTTTCTCAGGTTTTACACGTAGCACCCTCTCCGGAGCGCAAAAAAATACGTGCAGTTTTGCTGTTCATCAAAATCTGCACGTAAGAGGATATAGAGAAGAAAATTTTATGCTTCGATAAAGCTTTCAAGGCTCTTTCCTGTAAGCATTTCAAAGCCCTGAAGGTA
>JAILNG010000157.1 GCA_024691875.1 Lachnospiraceae bacterium
TACATTGTTGCGCTGGATGCCGACTGAAGGTAGTAGATAACATAGTTTCCGATATAGGTTCCGATACCGTTGTCTGCCATGAACCAAAGGAATTCCGCACAGAGGATCGCGATCAGCATGTTTCTGTTTGCCTTGGACATGGGCTTGTTGTCATCGACGGGAGTGGCGATGGCTGCCTGCTTTTCGCCTTCTTCCAGCTGATCCTTGATCTCTTCGATGATCTTGTTTTCTTTAACCGTAAAGAAAAGCACCAGCGCAGAGATCACCATGAGAACCGAAGCAATGACAAAGGGGATCTCAATAATGTACAGCTTTCTTGCAGCATCGGATACATTGATGTAATTGCTGAGCTTTAAGAATATGCCCAGAACCGTCGCAAATGCACCGCCGAGATAACCCATAATGTTAATGATACCGTTTGCCTTTGCACGAAGAGGCTTGGGTGTTATATCAGGCATCAGAGCAACCGCAGGGTTACGATACATCATCATGAACATGAGAACTATCGCCATCATTACGATCATTCCCGCAATATTGTGCTTGTGGAAGAACAACGGGATGAAAGGGAATGCAAAGGCTGCCACAAATGTTCCCGTAAGAATGAAGGGCATTCTCTTTCCGATGGGTGTCTTTGTTCTGTCGGAAAGACTTCCGAAAATAGGAAGGAGAATGAGGGCTGCAAGGTTGTCACAAGCCATTACGATACCAACCAGCCATTGAACCCTTAAGATGTGCTCAGCATCGCCCGAAGCCTTAAGATCGGCCGATGTCATTCCATACATTTTGCTTGCAAAGATGTCCGTAAGGAATGTCGGGCACCAAGAATCGTAAACCTGCCAGAGAAGCAGGATGCCAAAGAACGCAAACCCGATAAGGGCCGTTCTTTTGTAATTGAGTTTTAACTCCATAATAACCTCCTCCAAGGATCTGTATTGCCTTAATTATATCATATTAAGTTCCCGGGGCAAGCAAAAAAACACTTCCTTCCCGAAGGAAAGAAGCGCTATTTATCTCTTATTTCTAACGTAAATTCTGATCAGGATGATGATTCCAAAAAGCAGAACGATTATCCCTATAATGTATCCGATGATAACAGGCCTCAGATCCGGTGCCTTTTCTTCTTCCACGGGCAATGTTCCCGCAAGGATCCGGTACTGTGTTTCATCAAATTGTTCCGTATCTTTGTACTCTCTCAGATAAAGTTCGGCCGGGTCTACGATCTGATACGAATCGCTCGTAAAGATAATGTCCGCCGTTCCCACGTTCCTGTCCGCGTAGTAGAACGTCGCTTTTCCGATCACGTTCTCTCCCTCCTGCATTTCCACAATGGGTGTGAGCGTACATTTGTTGAACACTTCCGAGAACTTTGCTCCCTTGGGAAGCACCAGCGTGGTTTCGGAAATGGAAAGATCGGAGGTTACTTTATGGACAAAAGCTTCCTTATCGCTGAAAAGCACAGGAAAGGCATTTTTAACGCCTTCATCCGAGGATGCGACCGTCATCTCAAAGTTGTCAAAACCATAGTCAAAAAGGCTCATTGTGTCAGTGTAACAGTCATCTGTGCCCAACGCATTTCCCAGCACAACACAGATCAGCGTCATTCCGTTTCTCTCCGCTGCCGTCACGAGGCACGTTCCGGCCTCATCTGTGTGTCCCGTCTTTCCGGCAAACACACCGTTGTACTTGTACGTTCTGTTAAGGATCTTGTGCCTCTGAGGTATGGCATGCGAACTACGCTTGTTGGTGTCCGGAAGCGTGTAGTTGTAGTTGTTTGAAATACGCCCGAAAGTGGGGTACTCCAGGCATTTTTTCATCACCAGCGCCAGATCGTAAGCACATGTGTAATGGCTGGCATCATGGAGTCCGTGTGCGTTCATAAAGTGGGAATTCACGCATCCCAGCTCCTTCGCTCTCTCGTTCATCATATCGATGAACTTGTCCATGTCTCCGCCGGCCACATGCTCAGCCACGGCATACGTAAACTCGTTAAACGAACCCAGCAGGATCGCGTACAGCGCGTCTTCCATCGAATACAGCTCGCCCTCGACCGCTCCGTCTCGGCTCGCGTCCCATCCGATCGAAAAAACCGCATCGTGCGTGATCTCAACCGTATCCGTCAAACGAGACTGCTCAATAGCCAGAAGCGCCGTCATAAGCTTCGTCGTACTGGCCGGAAACATCTTTTTTTCAGCCTCTTTGGAATAGAGCACACTTCCCGTAGACGCTTCCATCAAAACCGCAGTCTGCGCCAGGATCCCGGGCGCTGTAGGCCACACGGGAGCAGCCTTCACCTCACACAAAGGCAAAAAATTGCCCGCCAGGCATATGCCTGCCAGACAGATTCCTATATATTTGATTATTTTCTTTCTGAAGTGTTTCATTTTATATTAGATGATTAAGTATTACGTTTTTAAGCTTTCCTATGGAAATGTAGCCTCTGAGCAATGCGTCCAGATCAGAACCTTCAAAGGACCTTGTAATTGGTGCTGTATGAGGCACGATGAACGATGATGCTCCCTTGGTTTCGACACACCTGTATCCGTCGGGGTAAAGTTCCTCCGGTGCAGGCACTCTGTCGCGCAGGATCCCCTTGCACTCCGAAGCATCACAGGAAGGGAAATTCACGTTCCAGATCTCACCCTTCGAGATAGGGAGCGCCATGAGTTCCTTAAGTATATCGGGCAAAAATGCATCCACAGTACTGTAATTCTCGGGCCAATCCACAGAAAACGCCATTGCGGGGATTCCCTTCATAAGGCCCTCCATAGCTGCTCCCACTGTTCCCGAGTAAGAGATCTCCACTCCCGCATTAAAACCCTTGTTAATACCCGACAGGATCAGATCTGGCTTTATTTTAAGGTACTCCATCGCAACTTTCACGCAATCTGCAGGAGTTCCGGAAATACAATAAGCATCCACATCAGGAACCGGATAATCAACTTTCTTTACTTCGATCTTGTCAAAGATGGTGATACGGGCAGACATTCCGCTGCACTGCTCCATTGGTGCGACCACATGTACTTCGCCGTGATCCTTCGCAAAGCGAGCCAGTCTCTCTATGCCCGGTGCTTTGATCCCATCATCATTAACTACCAGAATTCTCATTTTTTATCTTCTCTCGCCTTCATAATAAAGCTCACCCAGTACGGCCCAAACCTGTCTGTTTGCAACCCAGGCATCCTGCATTTCCTCTTCCGTCGGCTTTTCTGCCGCCAGATAGAGGCTCATGGGAAGGATCTCGATCGTGATCGAAGGAACGATCTCTTCGCCGTTCAGCCAATCCGTGTAGCCTGCAAGAGGCACTTCTTTATCAAGGTTCATGTCATTCATGTTTGGTTCATAGTCGGTAACGTAAACCAGGGCTTCCACCGCTGCCTTACATTCTTTGAGGAAATCTCCCTTCATGCCCTCTACTTCCCAGGAAAGGTCATTTCCCGTAGCGTGATAGGAGATAGCAAACACAAGATCCTTTTCTTCCATAAGCTTGTTTAAAACTTCGATCTGGATCTTTACTTCTGTAGCACAGAACGGCTCTTCTCCCTTGTATCCGCTGCTGGCCGGTACAGGGTAATCATTGGTCTCTTCCCATCCGAAGGAGTAGTTTCTGTTAATATCTATGCCCTGTGCATTCGACTTCCATCTTTTGTAAAAGTTTGAATTGTGCTTTCCGTACTTTTTGTAAAATTCCGCATCTTCTCTGTCGTACATAGACTGGATCTTTGAACGAAGAACCAGATTTCGGATAGCTGAAGGTCCTGAAATGCAGAGATCAACTCCATCGGGATTCTGCATGGGCAGAAGCACAAAACAGATCTCATTAAAAAGATCCTTGTAATTAACATCCTTAAAGTAGCCTTCTTCAATTGTTTTAAGATAGTACTCGGACTGCATCATAAGAAGCAATGAGGTGCAGAATTCTCTTGCATGCGCCGTTCCCGTAATGTAGATACACTTGGGCGCATCCGGATTTCCGATGGTACAAACATACATTTCGCGCTTATCGGGACTTTTTCCCGCACTGTAATAGGAAAATGTCTCGGGATACTTTTCTGCAAGCTCAAAAATATCTTTTTCCATATCGCTGTATGAGTAGACCACATCTCTCGGATCAACGATCTCAAAACTGTTGTAATCAAAGCCGAAAGGCTCGTCAAAAGTAATGTACGATTTATTTATAGTGTAATTATTGCCTTGATACGTACACTCGTAATAAAAAGAAGACGCGCTGTTTCCTGTGATCGTAACTTCCGTCCCGTTATAGATCTTTAATAGCTTTTCTCTCACATCGGCTGTTGATCTTAATGTCAGGCTGTAACAATCCACGTATGCAGAACACGGAAATACAGGCTTTCCGTTTACCAAAGCTGTCGGCTTTTTTGTGGGTGTCGGCGTGGGACTGTTTGTTGCAGTCGGTGTGGGGCTTGGTGTAAACGTTGCTGTAGGAACAGGCGTCGGAGTGTTCGTTACCGTGGGTGTGGGGGTACTTGTCGGTGCTTCTGTAGTCTTTGCCGCATCCGGTGTCGGTGTCTTTGTCTCCTCTGTCTGTGTGGCAGGGGCGGTCGGAACCTTCTTCTCAGAATTTTCGCAACCGGCTGCAAAAACGATAGCTGCTGCGCTTAATACAAAAATGGCTTTTCTAATTTTGCAAGTCATTAAACTGATACTCCTATTAAAACTTTATGTGTTTAATATATCATATTTGGGCTTTTGTGTCATTAACGGCTTGCTACCAGCCGGCAAATCTTTTTCCCCAGTTTTCCGAACTTTATCTCGTATTCCGTCATGATGTTGTCTGCCGCAAACTCTGAATTATGGAGGTCGCGTATTACGGATTCAAGAGTCCATCCGTGCTCGGGAAAACTCTCAAGCGAGTAATCAAAAAGCCCTTCATTGTCTGTCTTAAAGATCACTTTTCCTGTTTTGCTCAAAACCTTGTTGTATTTGTCCAGATACGTTCCGGACGTGAGTCTTCTTTCCGCATGTCTTGCTTTGGGCCAGGGATCCGAGAAATTCAGATAAATCTCATCCACTTCCCCTTCTTCAAAGATCTCTGTCAGATCATTTGCATCTTCGCAGAGGAACAAAAGATTGGAATTTGGTTCGGTGTCCGCTTCACGCTTTTCTATGGCGCGGATCAAAACACTGGTAAATCTCTCCATTCCAAGATAATTTGCTTCTGGATGAAGCTTGGATAATGAAGTAATGAATCTTCCTTTTCCCATTCCGATCTCAAGTCTGATGGGGTTCTCGTTTCCGAAAACCTCTTTCCACTTTCCTTTATTCTCTTTCACATTATGTGCGACAAATTCGCTGACAGCGACCTTTTCATCCGCACCCTGTACTTTTCTGAGTCTCATTTGTCTGTTCCTTCCGATTAGATAATGCTAATTTACAGTAGCCTATTTTAAAATAGAAATCCAATTTAATCAATAAAAAACTCACACCCTTTAGATGTGAGTTTTTGAGGATATTTAAACATGATGTATCACGATTTCACCAAAATTGGCTTCAGCATTGATGTAGACTGTATGCTCTCCGTCCCATTCCACATTTCCTCTCTCGGGAA
>JAILNG010000165.1 GCA_024691875.1 Lachnospiraceae bacterium
GCATTGCAGTCATATAATGTGTCATCCACATCAAGACCAATCCTTAAACGATATCTTCTCATATTTGACCTCCAAACCACATAAGAGTGGTAATAGAAAATTATACCAAAAAATCGGGCATTTTTCAAGGAAGACGTGGGCCTCCCTCCCTTCAATGCACAAAAAAACCTGCCCTCTCAGGCAGGTCGCTTTTTGCCGGTTAAACCGAAACATCAAAATTTGCTCCGATGTGCGGGTTAACTGACTGTTCCATCATCTTCACCATTTCAGTACCCATGGTTTCCTGTGTGTCCAATGCTTTTGAAAGCATCGCAACACCGATCTCACTTGAAGTATTGATCTGATTTAAAGACATGGACAAAGCAGCAATATCCATAACAGTCACCTCGCTTCTGTTTGGAAGAAATCCTTTTCTTCCTATGGTAAAAGAATTGTAACACTGAGGTTTCCGCAAGTCAATTAAGTAAGAATAAATTCATTTTTTGTCGGTTTTATTGTATAATAAACACAGAATTTTTGCCTGCAATGATTGGGAAGTTAAAAGCAAAAACAAGCAAGATTTGCGAAACTTTTTCATGTAGAATGAAAATATACTACAGATAAAAAGTCAAGGAGGGAAAAACATGTTGAGACAAGCAGTAACAAAGAACGGAACAGTCCGCGGGCTTCCGGGGGCAAATCCCAGAATAACCGCATTTAAGGGTGTTCCCTTTGCCGCTCCCCCTGTGGGAGAAAACCGTTGGCGCGCGCCTCAGCCCTGCCCTGATTGGGATGGCGTCCGTGATGCATTCACTTTCGCTCCGATCTCCATGCAGGACACTCCCGGACTCGGCACAGACATATATTGTCGCGAGTGGCACGTGGATCCGGAAATTCCGATCAATGAAGACTGCCTTTACCTTAACATCTGGACACCCGCGAAAAGCGCCGGCGAAAAGCTGCCTGTCCTCGTCTGGTACTTTGGCGGCGCCTTCCAATGGGGTTACACGGCAGAAATGGAATTTGACGGAGAACACCTGGCAAAACGCGGTATCATCGTAGTCAGCGTAAATTACCGTCTCGGCCTTTTCGGCTTTCTTTCTCATCCGGAGATTACAAAAGAAGCGCCCGATGCGCCCGGAAACTTCGGTCTTTTGGACCAAAAAGCAGGGCTCAAGTGGGTTTATGAAAACATCGCCGCTTTCGGAGGCGATCCCGAAAGGATCACCATCGCAGGGCAGTCGGCAGGCGGAGCGTCCGTCATGCATCAATATGCCTGCGAGGACAATTTCAATATAATAAAAGGAGCCGCTGTGTTTAGCGGCATGATCAGAAATCCCCGTACTGTTCCGGACATTTTTAAGCCCTTGGAGCTTTCGGATGCGGAAAAACTGGGAAAAGAGTTTTTTGAGTTTTCAGGTGTTTCATCACTTGCAGAAGCAAGGAAGATTGATGCCTTTGCGCTTCGCGCAAAGTATGCGGAGTGGGCGCACGATCATCCCAGAATGTTTCCCATACGCGACGGAAAATTCAGCAAAGAAGATCCTTTGGATAGCTTTATGTCGGGAAAAGGTCCGAATGCACCGGTGCTGTCGGGCAACACGTCCGACGAATTCACGGAAAAAGGTGTGAACATCGTTGAAGCTTCGGTAAAGACTGCTTTTCTTGAAGCAACAAAAAACTGCCCCGAAAAGAATTGCTACTACTACCGCTTCGATCCGGACATCCCGGGCACTGACCATCCCGGCACATTTCATTCGGTCGATCTTTGGTTCTGGTTCGAAACTCTGGGGAAATGCCACCGTCCTTTTGTAGGCAGGCACTACGACCTGGCGCGACAGATGTGCGACATGCTTACAAACTTCGTGAAAACCGGAGATCCCAACGGACTCGGTTTCGACGGTTTCACGCTTCCCAAGTGGCTTCCGTTCACCGAAAACAGCCGCTCGGAAATGACCTTTAAATCAAACGGCGCTATCCTGTCACGCGCCGACCTTACTTAATATCCAAAAAATAAATCTGTAGAACACATCCCTGATCAAATGACGGATTGCAAAGACAATATGGATCCCGAGTCCGATACCGTGTACTCCTTTAAAAATAAAGAAGCCGGCGATCGCTCCCAGCGGTAACAGCACCACTCCCAAAGGAAAGGATGTTGTGTGGGTCAGGCATTGGATAAAGTAAACCACAACCGAGGCCGCGACCGTTCCCCAAAGTAGGCCCTGAATTCCAAGATAGTATCCTGCAATTCCCAAAATTCCCATGGCAATAAAGAAAATGTAGGCCAGGTGAAAGACCACCGATGCTGCTTTTCCGATGCTTTCTTCCGACTTTTCCGCTTCAGTCCCCTGCTTCGGATTGCGACTGTTTTTGGGGATCTCTTTTCCGCACTGCGGGCAGATCAAGGGCTCGCGTCCCGAAACCTCCCGCGGTGTAAAATCGTAATCCTTTTGGCAGTATGTGCAGTATCTGAGCATCGGCTTCTTTGCCTCCGTCATCTATAATTTAAGGATAATTATATACGATTCCACTCGCTTCTTCAATTCATATTTCCCCCACTTAAGCCTTAGTCTTAACATTTATTTGAGCAGTAACTATTTATTTTTTCTCTATTGTATTTGGCATATATAAGTAGTATAATTCAGCGGCATTGATTGATAAATGTCTGTCAAAGCAAAAAATATAAATCAAATAAATGCGCAGAAAGGCTTAAATCCAATGGATTTGCAGCGAGTTGAATTTTCGGATTACTCCGATATCAAAAAGATTTATCATGAGGCATTCCCCTTAAAGGAACGATCTCCGTTTTTGTTACTAAAAATAAAGTACCTGCACGGTAAAGCCGACTTCTGGAAGATCATCGACGACGGTGAATTGGTCGGCTTCGCCTACATCATGACACACAACGATCTTGCTTACATCTTCCTGTTTGCCATTGCCGCACGATTCCGCGGCGGTCATCACGGAACCCACGCCATTAAATTGATACTTGAAAAATACAAAGGAAAACGAGTTTATCTTGCTCTTGAAGACTGGACGGAAGAATGTCACAACAAAGAGCAACGTGTCAAACGCCACGATTTTTACAAATTCTGCGGTTTTCACGATCTTCCCTACAAGTTGCAGGAAGATCTTATCACCTACTCCATCATGGGTAACGGTAAAAAAATCGAGCCCTGGGAACATAAAACATTAACAGATGCTTTTCTGGGCTTCCCCCTCAAGTATTTCATAGAGATGAAGATAAAAAAGAGACACAAATTTTAAAAAAGTTTGTTGGACTTTTGTTGTCAATTGTTTTCAAAACGTTCAATTTTTTAACATACGAAGGACACATTTTCGTTTTATAATGACCTCAATAAAACAAAACAAGCAAATACGAACATTTTTTCATAAAAAAGCCGGTACAGTTCCCCCTCCCCTCTGTCCCGGCTTCTCCTCTTTTTTAGGGTTAACAAGACACCTCACCCGGTGTCATTTTTTTATGCTTTCAGCGATCAGATCAAAGGCCCACCTGATCTTTTCCGTATTCTGATCCGTGTAATAAACAAGAAAGCTGTGGTTGTACTTTTCCCTGTCATTGTAGCAATAATCGGAAACCGGCGTCAGACGGATCCGCTTACGGCTCAGCGTCTTTAAAACTTCCTCATCGTTGTTCGTGTGAAGTTTTAAGATGAAGTGCAGCCCCGCCGCATGCTCTTCCACGTCCGCAAACGCGGAAAGCTTTGAATCCCAAAAGGCCTGAAGTATCCTCGCCCTCTGAGTGCGGTAATAATTTCTCATTCTGCTCACATGCCTTTCGTAGTAGCCTTCTCCGATGAATGCAGCCAGCGTGTATTGCTCAAACGAAGGGACTGCCCCCGAATAGAACGAAAGCTTCTCATCATAACGACGGTTTAATGTTTCCGGAAGCACCATATAGGCGATTCTGATCGAAGGCGCAAGAGTTTTCGTAAAAGTGTTCAGGTAAATAACCTTTTCGTCATCCAGGCTCGCCAGCGCAGGAACCGGCCTTCCGTCAAATCTGAATTCACTGTCGTAATCATCTTCCAGAATAAAAGCATTCTCGTTCTCTGCCCATTCCAAAAGCGCCTTTCGCCGCCCGATGGGCATCACACAGCCCGTGGGGAAATGATGCGACGGAGACACATGTACCAGTCCCGCATTGCTTTTTTTTAGTTTCTCCACGATCAGCCCGTTCTCGTCCACCGGCACATGCAGGCACTTAACTCCATTGCTTTCGTAGATCATTCCCACCTTTTTGTACCCCGGATCTTCCACCGCCACGATCTTTCCCGGTCCCAAAAGCTGCAGGATAAGGTGATGAAGGTACTCCGTCCCGGGTCCCACAACGATCCGATCTGCGGTAACATTAAGCCCCTTCGCTTTCCGAAGATACTCCGCCACCGCCCTTCTGAGCTCCGGCACGCCGCGTCCCTCCGGCTTTTGCAGAAACGCTTCCTGCCTTTCCTCCAGTATCCTCCTCATGAGCTTTGCCCATGTTTTAAAAGGAAAAGCATCTTCTTTAAGCTCAAGAGAAGAAAAATCCACGACCCATGCCGCTTCCGCCGCTTTCTTTGCCTTGTTTTTATCTCCGCTCTGTATCCCACGCTTCGCTCCCTGAATTTCAGTCCCTGTTCCTGTCGTTACCGCATTCACAAAGTACCCGCGCTTTTCTCTTGCCGTCACGTAACCCTCGATGATCAATTGGGCATATGCATTCTCAACCGTAATCAACGCTATGTTCAGATTTTTGGACATCTCCCTTTTAGACGGCAGCTTCTCCCCGGGCTTTAAAAAACCTTTCAGAATGTCCTCCCTTATGCAGATGTATAAGTACTCGTAAAGTGGCTTTGAGCCTCTCTGTTCCATATCGTATGTAAGCATCGTACCTGTTCTCCCTTATAATTTCTGCGTTTCTAATCTGGTCTTATAAAAAAGTCGTAAAATGGCACTATCAATAATACCATTTCTGGTGCATACTATCAAGAAAATTCAGAAAGGAAGCACGTTATGAAGAGAGTAATGACAATTCAGGACATTTCCTGTATCGGAAAATGCTCGCTGACAGTGGCTCTCCCCATCATCTCCTGTTTCGGAGTTGAGGCAGCCATCGTTCCCACAGCGGTACTTTCCACACACACTCATTTCTCCGGCTTCACCTTCAGAGACCTTACGGAAGACCTTGACAACATTAAGGAACACTGGAAGAAGGAAGGCTTTAAGTTCGACACACTCTACTCCGGCTACCTGGGGAGCGAGAGACAGATTGAGATCGTAAGGGATTATTTTAAAACCTTCGGCGGAGAACACACCTATATAATAGTAGACCCGGTAATGGCAGACAACGGAAAACTTTACGCAGGTTTCGACGACCATTTTCCCGAAAAGATGGCAGGGCTTTGTAAAGAAGCGGACATCATCCTTCCGAACCTGTCAGAAGCTGCACTGATGCTGAATGAACCCTATCCGGGAGAAAACGCTGCCCCCGAAGTCACAAGGAAACTTCTTAAGGGCCTCACAAAGCTGGTTTCAGGCATAGCAATAATCACAGGAGTCACACTTGAAAACGGCAATTTCGGATTTATGGGATTGGATGCAAAAACCGGTGAGTTCTTTGAATACGGAACTCCGAAGGTAAATTACAAGTCCCACGGTACAGGTGACATCTTTGCAAGCACCTTTACAGGCGCGCTCACCCGTGGAATGACATGCTTCGATTCGCTGAAGCTGGCTGCGGATTACGTTACAAGATGTATTAAAAACACATACGACGATCCGAACAGAGTGGATTACGCTGTGAATTTCGAAGCAGAACTGCCCTGGCTCACAGACAGGATCAAATTGATAAATGACACTGAGAGGAGAACAAAATGAGCACTACTAACCTTACACAAAACGGAGACAGAAAAAAAAGTTTTGTCTTACTGATCGCAGGAATCGTAATTTTTGCGGCCGCTCTCGCATTTGCGATATATGCCCACGGGCACTCACTTAAAGAATCGACGGAAGTCGGTACCGAACTGAGCTCCGTAAAGAAACAGATTGAACAGGTCGAGGCCGGAACAGCCTCGGGAGACCTCGATCAATTGAAAGCGTTGAAGGATGAGCTTTCCGATAAGAAGCTTGGCCTGGAACGCCCCTTCTCATTCGCAATGGTGGCTCTTTTCCTGTCACTTTCTCTGATCGTAAAGGGCTGCTACAACGCCTTTGTGGGAACTGTTGTCGTTGAACGCTTTGACGTAAAGAAAATGGCTCTTGCGGGCCTGATGGCCGCACTTTGCTACATCGGCTTTGCGGTCTTCAAGATCGATATCCCCGTAGGTACCGAAAAAACAGCCTTCCACCTCGGTAATGTTTTCTGTGTACTCGCTGCTCTTCTTCTGGGCGGTTACCTGGGCGGACTCGCCGGCGCAGTTGGCATGACCATTGGCGATCTGACCACCGCCTATGTAACAAGTGCTCCCAGAACTTTCCTCTTAAAGCTGATGATCGGCTTGATCGTTGGTCTGGTTGCTCACAGGATCTTTAAACTTGATAAGCCTCACAACGCCAAGTATGTAACAGGAGTTACCGTTCTTGCCAGCGCCTCGGGAATGGTCTTCAACATCTTTGCGGATCCCACGCTGGGCTACTTCTACAAGGTTTACATTTTGGGCATTCCTCAGCAGGTGGCTTCCATCTTTGCAAAATGGACAGCAATGACAACCTTCGTAAATGCCGTGATCGCCGTGATCAGTGCGTCCGTCTTTTACCTGGCTATCCGCCCCGCCCTTATGAAAGCAGGTCTTTTCATACAGATCACGCCAAATGAGGAAGTA
>JAILNG010000190.1 GCA_024691875.1 Lachnospiraceae bacterium
GTAAACGACGGACCGGTGACCATAATCCTGGAAAAGTAAGTTTAAAGTGAGATCATTTAAAATATCTCGGAGAGGAATAGGATATGAAAAAAGATATTGGAGTAAAGAAAAAGCATCATGTGGTACCTGTGATCCTGGGGATACTCTTCCTTTTAGTTATCATAGTCGTGATATGGCTGTTCATGCCCATAAATATGCCTGCCAAGGATGCATCCCGTATAACAGCGATCAGGGTTTTTGACGGAACTTACGGTAAAAGCATCACTATAACCGATCCGAATGAGATAAAAGAGATCGTTGATACGGTAAACTCATTTAAATTAAGGAGAGAAATGATCTCTATAGGTTTCATGGGATACAGGTTTATCGTTGAATTTGAGCCTAAGACCGGTAAGTGGGACAGATTTATAATGAATTCGGGAAACACCATCAGACAGGATCCCTTCTTTTATCACTACGAAGGAAGTCCTCATCTGTATAACTATTTTGATAAAAAATTTGATGAAATGAATCAATAAGAAAGAGGGCATTGCATATCTTTTCGCAACGCCCTTTAATTTTTCTCTTATTTGGTTTTTACTGCGGTTCCGAAAGCGATGACTTCAGCCGCACCCTGCATTACAGCAGATGATCCGAATCTGACGCCTACGATGGCGTCTGCGCCGAGAGCAGTTGCTTCGTCAACCATACGCTTTGTAGCGATCTGACGCGCTTCATTCAGCATTTCCGTGTAGCTCTTGATCTCGCCTCCGACAAGAGTCTTCATGCCTGCCATAAAGTCTTTTCCGAAATTCTTTGACTGAACGACAGTTCCTTTTACGAGACCAAGCACCTCAAATTCTACACCGGGAATAGTTTCAATACTTACGAGCTTCATTTTCTTCTCCTCCTTTGATCTCCTTAAGTCTTTGATGTAATGCGGCCAGGCACCCTATAACAAGGGCAACGCCCGGGATTATGAAAAACAGTAACATGGGTGATGGGACACCGTCGGATATCATTCCTACAATTGCCAATCCAAAAAACAACACTATGATCAGGCAAAATATGACAGCTGCTATCAGTGCGCCTTTTTTATTCTTTACGTCAATGTTTGATACATCCATAAAGATCTGCCCTCCTTCTTCGAGCTTTTGAATTCTTTCCAGATAATCGGTCGCATT
This sequence comes from Lachnospiraceae bacterium, assembly GCA_024691875.1. Lineage (GTDB taxonomy): Bacteria > Bacillota > Clostridia > Lachnospirales > Lachnospiraceae > RGIG3528. The sequence goes on from JAILNG010000190.1 coordinate 1,164, forward strand.
GAGCGTTGAGTAATCAAGATTTTCATTTTTTATGCTTTCACACAGATCGTGCGCCGTATTCAGGGCCTTGATCTCTTCGGAAAGTCTTGCGGACTGGTCCTCAAAGCATATGCTTAGCGGCTTGTTTCCTTTTTGAACCTGCCGGATGTCTTCCAAGGGGATGGAGAGTTTTCTTAAAAATTTGATCTTCATCAACTCATTCACATCTTTAAGGGAGTACTCTCTGTATCCGTTTTCGGGATTTCTCTCGGGAGAGAGGAGCCCCTGATCTTCGTAGAAGCGGATGTTCTTTTTGGTTATTCCGACCAGTTCTTCAACCTGATTAATCTTCATTCAATGCACCTTCGTTTCGATTGGCCTATCGATGAACCTAAATTACACCTTCCACAAGGTGGAAAGTCAATGATTAATTAAAAAAATTTGTTTTTTGCAAAATATTTTTTAGAAAAACCACGTCCCCGTGAAAACCACGTTTCCCCAACCTGCACATTCACGGATTGGAAACAGGGCATTTCTTTTACTCCGTTAGATCCGAAATGAGTGCTAAACTTTCGGGGAGAGATGGTTACATAGGATTTGAAACAGAAATCATATGCCCGGGGGACAGTTTTGCACTTAGTGAAGATTAGTGCTCCGAGCGTGAGCGGGCGGGAGATAATTCTGTTTCCGAGATTAGAATAGTGGATGGGAAGGAGCCTGTCAAGACGGAAAAAGTACTTATGCAATGTTACGTATGGCTTTTTAAAGGAAATGTGGTAAAGTAAATGTAGACGGCTAAGACGGAAAACAGTGAAGCATTCTGCAAGAGTGCTTTAGAAGGAAAACAGTGAAGCATTTGGAAGAATGTTTTACACAGAAAATGTTGGGAGGTATCGATCATGTGGTTTATTTTGGCTTTGTTATCAGCTATTTTTGCAGCGCTTACTTCGATCTTTGCGAAGGTTGGTATTGAAAATGTGGATTCTCACCTTGGAACGGCAATTCGTACAATGGTGGTAGTTGTTATGGCTTGGGCCATGGTGTTCATTACAAACGCACATGGCGGGATCGGAGATATCAGTCGTAAAAGCTGGATCTTCCTGATCTTGTCGGGACTTGCGACAGGTGCTTCCTGGCTCTGCTACTATAAGGCAATCCAGATCGGAGACGTTTCGAAGGTAGTGCCGGTTGACAAACTGAGTGTCATCTTTACACTGGTCATGGCC
>JAILNG010000227.1 GCA_024691875.1 Lachnospiraceae bacterium
CACTTGTATTTAAATAGCCTCTTACAGCCGGTCCCTTAGTCTTTGCTGTATAAACCGTCTTGGGTAATGTGATCTCTACGTAATCATTAACGCCATACTGTCTGAATTTCTTAAAACCTGTTTCGGACAAGCCTGTTACAAGCCACATACCGTCAACATTCAAGTAAGTGAAGTCTTCAACTCCCATTTCAAGAATAACATTGGGCTCTTCAAGTAATGCACCCTGATCCTCAGGAACAGGAGTAGGTGTGGGCAAAGGTGTCGCTGTAGGCACCGGAGTTGCCGTGTACTTGGGAGTGGGTGTGTTTGTGGGCGTAGGTGTATTTGTCGGTGTAGGAGACGGTGTAGGTGTGGAAGTGGGTGTAGGTGTGGGTGTCTCCGTAGGTGTGGGAGTGGGCGTAGGAGTAGCCGTCGGCGCAGGCGTGTCTGTGGGTGCCGGAGTGGGCGTATCCGTAGGCACGGGCGTAGGCGTGTCCGTAGGTTCGGGAGTGTTTGTCGCAGCCGGTGTCTTGTCTGAAACGGTTCCCGTTACACCTGCCTGCTGGTCTCCCGAAGGATTTGCAGCTCCCGTAACTTTTGCTCCCGGGTTTTGAGAATTGTTATCCCCGGAATTTCTTACTATAAGAAAAATCACAAGGGCAATTACAATAACCGCCGCTGCGATGATCATAATCGTTTTTGGTTTTTTCAAGCTTTCCTTAAGCTTTGCCAATAAATCTTTCATTACTAAAACAACCTTTCTAAAGAACCTAAAAAAATAAGCACTTGGAAACTCTCGCTATGATAAAGTAAAGTTGTGACATAAGTGTGTCTAAGTTAGGTTATAAATATTTTATTTTCTAATGTAGGATACAGCACCCGATTACTTTTTTCAAGATAAAAATTTCCCTCTTTACCTTTTTTTTAATTAAGGTAAAGAGGGATTTATTTATCCTTCTGTCAAGCGTTTCTTGCGCTTTTATTCTTTAAGCGTTAAACATTACTTTCTCGGAATTGAAGGCCTTTGTAACCGACAAGGTGCAAAGCGCTGCAACAACAATGTTTCCTAAGCATGAGAACAGGAACTGTGTCGCTTCAAGGCTGTTTGTCATTATCTTCTGAACGGAAAGTGCAGTTCCGTATACCGGAATTGCGAAAATGTAATCCGCAGGAGTCTTACTCGTTGTGAACATTGTTGTAAGAGCTGCTATCATGATCACGATGTACAAAGGTGAAACCAATGTGCTTGCAGTCTTAACATCCTTTGCACGGATGGCAAGTGCTGCGATCAATGAAACGTACAGGTACGCCAGGATTACCAGAAGCGCAACCAGCATCAGGATCTGAGCGGGTGCGATGTGAACGGATACATCCAGTGTAGCTCCGCCTGTAACCGTCTTCATCATCATGGGCATTGCCACTACCATCGAAAGAGCGTACACAATTGCGGAAATAATGGAGAGAACAGCCAAAGCTATGATCTTACCGATGGCAAGGTTTCTTCTCTTAAGAGGTGTGAGGAGAAGTCTGGCCATTGTTCCTCTTTCCTTTTCACCGGCAATAGCATCGATTACAATGCTCATCGCGCTGGCAAAGATCAGAAATGTGATCAGGTAAGGAAGCATCATGGCAAGGAACTGTCCGTTTTCCTCGTCTTCGTTAACGATACGGTTGATATTTACATTGAAAACCTGAAGCTGTTCAGCTCCGCCGATCCTTTTTGCCACAACGGATTCTTTATAAGGATTAGCAATGGTGTTCAAAAAATTCTGATAAGCCTGAGATGAGTAATCCTTTGCGGTGTTGACTCCCACTTTTACTCCGGGGATCGCATCACCGTTTTTGAAGTTGGCAATCTTATCGGTAAATCCGTCATCAAAGGAAACCAGAAGATCTGCTTTTCCTTCAAGAATGTCTGCCTCGATCTCGTTTAGACCTGCAGCGTCCTTTTCAAGGAATGTTATGTCGGCGATATTGTTGTAGCCCGTCTGCTTGATCAATGTCTTGATGTCATCGGGGGTATTCTGCATGTAAACAACGGAAATGTGTTCCTTAATGTCCTTGTTGATCCCCGAAGCCAGACTTCCGATCAGACTGTACATGCCGACCATTATGATAGCGGGAAGAATGAAGAGCGAGAAGACAAGCTTTTTGTCTTTAAAAACTCGATCAAACTCTTTTTTAAATATCATCTTGATGTCTTTCATGCTACTCCTCCTCCTTATGATTGTCACGATAAAGAACGAAGAATGCATCTTCAAGATCCGTTGCATTGTTCTTTTCAACGATTTCGGGAATGGTGCCTTCCGTAACCAGCTTACCGTCTATGATAATGCCCACCTTGTCACAAAGCTTCTGCGCCTCGGACATGATGTGTGTCGAGATGATGATCGTCTTTCCCTGTGCTTTAAGCTGCATAAGAAGATCCGTAACGCTCTTGGCAGTAATAACGTCAAGTCCGCTTGTAGGTTCATCGAAGATGACCACCTCGGGGTCCTGCACAAGGCTCACTGCGATAGCTGCCTTCTGCTTCATACCTGTGGAAAGTTCCTCGATCTTCTTATCCTCAAACGCATCGATACCAAAATAACCGAAAAGCTTTTTTCTTCTTGCTTCGATCTGCTCCGATGAGAGGCCGTGAAGATTTCCGAAGAAATCAAAAAGATACTTGGGTGAGAAGAAAGGATCCAGCTTGATCTCATTGGTCAAAAAGCATATCCTTTCTCTGACCTCTCCTCCCTGCTTTACGGTATCGAATCCACACACTTTTACCTCTCCCTCGGTAGGTGTGAGAAGTGTTGCAATACAACGAAGAGTTGTCGTTTTTCCTGCTCCGTTGGGTCCCAACAATCCGTAGATCTCACCGGGCTTTGCGGAGAATGTGATCTCTGACGCCGCGCGCTTGATGTTCTTTTTTGTTTTGCGCTTTGCCATCTCTGATTTGCTCAGTTTGTAGACCTTTGTAAGGCCTTTTACTTCAATCATGAATGTCCTCCTATAAATTTTTTCAATTTTGTCCCTGTCGAATACGCCAAAAACATTTAAATATTAGCACATCATATTATTGTTTTCAATAAATAAAAACGCGAAATAGGCGTTTGTAATACGCCCATTCCGCGTTTGATCATTCATCCTCGACCTTAACCGTGAACACATCCGCTTTATCCCATACAGGTCTGTTCACTTCCACCGTCGTTTCCGCCCTCCACTGTTCGTAAAGTCTTTCAAATTCTGCTTTCTGTCTTTCCGCAATGATCTCTTCCTTTTTTGCCTGTGTGGCATCTGCGTCAAAAGCAGTGTCGCAGTAGAAAATGTAATAGTAGTTTTCTCCCTCGATGATGTCCGAAAATTCGCCGTCTCTTAAGCCCATCAGGATGTTTTCCAGATTAGCATCCTTCAGATCGCCTTTACCGATCATAAGTTCCAGCATGGACAGGTCATCTGTTTTCGTTTTGGCATAGGAATACATGTCCGAATGCGTTTTCCAGGACTCCCTCATGGCATATAGCTGCTCTCTGATAGCCGCTTTCTCTTCATCCGTGTACTCCGCTCTTTCTCCGTTGGCTCCGATCTTTGCGTTTCTGAGCGCAATGGAGTAGAAATGATGCTGACTCGCCACTTCGTTCGGTATGTTTGTATCAATGTTCAAAGTAGCCTGTTCAAACACTTTTCTCGCAAGATAGTTGTCGCTGTAAACTCTTCTGACCACATTTTCGTTTACTCCCATCTCAAGGATCTCGCTGCCCTCAAGTGTCTGCATATATTCCGCCGCCTGGGTGTCCACTTCCCTCAGTTCATCCTCCGAAAGATAGACATTCAGTTCATTTGCTCTGAGGCACACTATCTTCACGTAAATAATGGATTCCAGCACCTGCTCCTTTACCGTGATCCCCAGTGTGTCTCCGTTGGTTTTTATGCGGTAGTTCCATATGTCTGTTCCATAGTACTGCTCGTAGTCTTTTCTGGTGGCATCCAGGTAGACCAGCCCTTCGCGGTAGTCTATCTGCTGCTCGCCCACCTTGAGCATGGCACCGTCCGTCCACCCCACGGTTTCTTCCTTTTTCTCCGCAGTGAACAGTTCACAGCCCCCGGCCAGCATCACCAAACATAATAAAATTGCAAATAATCGCTTCAAATCAAACAAGCTCCTTCATCCAACCCAAAAATTCCTTTAATCTGTCAAACACCAGCGCATCCTCTTCCTTTGTGCTCAGCTTCTTCGTTCCCTTGTTAATTGTCAGGGTGAAATAGGGCGCATCCGTGCCCTTAAGCTCTATAGTGGGATGCTTCTTAATGAATTCATCCAAGAGTTCCGTCTTAAACGGCGCTTCATTGTAGACCGAAAGTCTCAGCTTTATGTTCGACTTGTCCGCAGCCATCAGCGAAACCGCTGTAATGTAAGCGCTGTGGCAGAGCGCCTTCAGCTGCGCTACGGCCAAAAGGGAATTGACTGCCTCCGGGACCTCTCCGTATCGGTCCGTCAGCTCGTCCACCACGTCCATTTTCTCTTCTTCCGTCTCGATCATGGCGATACGCTTATACATATCCAGCTTCTGAGTCTCATTCTTAATGTAATCCGAAGGAATGTACGCATCGATTGGCAGCTTTATCATGGTCTCGAAGTCGTCCGAAACCACTTCTTCGCCCTTCGCCTTTTTGATCGCATTGTCCAAAAGCTTGCAGTAAAGGTCGTAGCCCACTTCTTCCATATGCCCGCTTTGCTCTGCTCCGAGTACGTTTCCTGCGCCGCGGATCTCCAGGTCTCGCATGGCGATCTTAAAGCCGGAGCCCAGGTCTGAAAATTCACGGATGGCCTGCAATCGTTTCTCTGCGATCTCCTTCAGCGCCTGCCCGCGTTTGTACATCAAAAAGGCATATGCAGTCCGGGCGGATCTTCCCACTCGCCCTCTGAGCTGATAGAGCTGTGAAAGCCCCATTTTATCAGCGTCGTCAATGATCATCGTGTTTACGTTGGAGATGTCGAGTCCGGTCTCTATGATAGTTGTTGCGACCAAAACGTCGATCTCCCCGCTTATAAAGGCATACATGATCTTTTCCAGCTCGCGCTCGCTCATCTGTCCGTGAGCAAAAGCCACATTTGCATCGGGACACAGCTGCTGCACGAGCGCGGCCTTTTCCTCTATACCGTTCACACGGTTTGACACGTAGTAAACCTGTCCTCCGCGAGCCAGCTCACGATTTACGGCTTCACGGATGATCTCATCGTTATGTTCCATAACAAAGGTCTGAATGGGCAGTCTGTCCACCGGCGGCTCTTCAAGAACCGACATTTCCCTGATACCCGCAAGACTCATGTGAAGAGTTCTGGGGATGGGCGTTGCGGTAAGGGTCAGCACATCCACATCTTTCTTTAATTCCTTGATCTTCTCCTTGTGGGTGACTCCGAAGCGCTGCTCCTCGTCCACCACCAGAAGCCCCAGATTCTTGAAAACAACGTCCTTTGACAAAACTCTGTGGGTTCCCACAACAATGTCAACAGAACCGTCGGCAAGGCCTTTAAGCGCCGCCTTCTGCTGCGCGGGAGTCCTGAATCTGGAAAGCATTTCCACAGTAACCGGATAATTTACCAGTCTGCTTGAAAAAGTGTTGTAATGCTGCTGGGCAAGGATCGTGGTGGGCACCAGGACCACCACCTGTTTTCCGTCCTGAACAGCCTTGAATGCGGCGCGGAGAGCTACTTCTGTCTTTCCGTAGCCCACGTCTCCGCAGATCAGTCGATCCATGATCTTGCTGCTTTCCATGTCACGTTTTGTGTCTTCAATGGCTTTCAGCTGATCGTCAGTTTCGTCGTAGGGGAAGAGTTCTTCAAATTCCTTCTGCCAGACCGTGTCCTGTCCGAAGGCAAAGCCCGGGCGGGAGGACCTTATGGCATAGAGGTTTACAAGCTGGTCCGCAATGTCAGCAACAGCCTTTTTAACTCTTTCCTTTGTCTTTCTCCACTCATTGGAGTTTACCTTATTTATCCTGGGTTTCTTGTCCGCATCGGCAGAAGCATACTTCTGTATAGATTCCAGGTTTGTGGCGGGAATGAAAAGTTCTCCGTCACCGTATTCTATCTTAATGTAATCCTGTTCTGTCTTATCGTTCTCTCGTTTTTCTATGCCTCGATAGATCCCGAGTCCGTTTCTTTCATGTACGATGTAATCACCGTAGGTCAGCTCGTGAAGCGAATGCACCGCATTTCCTGAATCAGCAAATCTCTTCTTGTGCTTCTTTCTGGCCGCTCCGAAGGTATCGCCCTCCACCAGCACCGCCACCTGCTGCAAAGGGTACTCAAAGCCCTTGTGCAGAGCTCCGTACATTATGACGATCTCTCCCTGCAGGATCTCTCTTTCTCTGTCTTCACTGAAAACAGAAGTGATCCCGTATTCCGCAAGTCCTTCCGCCAGTCTCTGTCCTCTGGCGCTGGAACCTGTCACTATGATCGTCCTGTATTTTTTGCGCTTGTAGATCTCAAGGTCGTGGACCAGAAGCTCTATGCCTGATACATAGGGATTCACGTTTTTGGTTGTAACTGCCGTTCTTTCTTTGACCTTAAGTCCCGCGCTGCCCATGTCGAGTGTTGAGAGCAGCAGTGTACGCTTGTTCTGCCCTTTTGCAAGTATGCGCTTGTAGTCGTAGATCACGTCAGCTCTCGAGGGCAGAATGTAACCGCCTTCCAGACGACCGATCATGCTCTCCCTGAACTCAGTGAGACTTGCTTCGCCCTTTTCCTCCAGGCGGATGGGCTCGTCGAATACGACCAGATCATCCTCTCCGAAATAGTCGAGGAAAGACGCTGTCTCATCGTAAAAGCTGGTAACAAAAGCATCCACCGAAGCTGCTCCTCTGGAGTACTCGATGGCTTCAATGGCCTCTTCGCAGGCTTTCTTCAACCTGTGGGCCTCTTCGTTTTTCATTTCCTTTCGAAGAGAAGCTTCTCGTACCTTCTCCTCTTCGCGGATCTTTTCGAAGCCGGCATTCATCTCATCGTCCGTGAGAATGAATTCAGCCGCGGGGAAAATGATGAGCTCCTCAAGATTTTCTACCGATCGCTGAGAATCCGCATCAAAGCTTCTGATAGAATCCACTTCATCTCCGAAAAGCTCGATCCTGGCAGGATTTTCGTCATTTAAGGGGAATATGTCGATGATGCCCCCGCGCACGGCAAACTCGCCCGGAGCAGAAACCTGAGACTGTCTTTCGTAGCCGAGTGCCACCAGCTTTTGCTCGAGTTTGGCCGCATCAAGAGTATCATTGTTTCCGATCCTGACGGTGGCTTCCTTTATCTTATTAAGAGGAAGGATCTTGTCCAGCGCCGCATCGATGCTCATGACGATGGTAACGGGGCGATCAGACAGCATTTCCTTAATGGCTGCGGCCCTTTCCTTAACAATGGCGTTACCCTTGATGTCCGCCTGATAGAAGATCAGGTCCTTTGCGGGATAGAGTCTGGGATTTGCCCCAAAAAGCTTCAGATCGTCGCAGATCTCCCTTGCTCTCAGATCGTTGTAGGTCACGACCACACGATTCTTGTAATCCCCAAAAAGGGCAGCAAGAAAATGACACTTTTGCGAGTCAACACAACCCGTCACGTGGACGGGTGTCCTTCCCAGCTCAAGTGCCCTTTTTGTCTGTGCATATTCTGCTGATTCCTGTAAAAGTGATGTAAAGCTATTCATCGGATTTAGTTTTCTTACGATTGAACGTGTTCATGGCTTTTGCCACATCGTCAACGACAAACAGTTCCGCTGCCGTAACCGCGTCTTGAAGAGCCGCTCTGATCAGGACTTCGTCATCCTTACTGAAATGGCCCAAAACATAATCTTTAAGGTCCCATTCCTTTGGCTTTTCTCCGACGCCGATGCGAATTCTCGGGAAGTTTTCACTTCCCAGATGCAAAATAATGTTTTTGATACCGTTGTGTCCTCCGGCGCTGCCCTTTTCCCTGACTCTGATAAATCCGGGATCAAGGTTCACATCATCGTAAATGATGCAAACGTCCGAGGGATCGACTTTAAAGAAGTTCACCGCTTCGATGATCGCTTCTCCGCTCAGATTCATGTATGTCTGAGGCTTCATTAATATGACCTTTTCACCGCAGATGGTTCCCTTGCCGATCAAGGCCTTAAATTTCTTTTCATTAACGGAGATCCCTGTTTTGTCGGATATGGCTGTAATCGCATCAAAGCCGATGTTATGCCTGGTTCCGATGTATTCCTTATCGGGATTTCCCAATCCTGCTATTATCTTCATTAGTTCTTTGAATAGTCCCTGTTATAATTCTTTGCCGTTGTGGTAGAGTAGGATACTCTTCCGTTTTCAAGTGTAATTCCCTTGTAATAGAAAAGTTCCGAAACCGTAACGAACTGATAGCCCTGAGCGGACAAGGTTGCCATGATCTCATTGCAGGCTTCCGCAGAGGTGTAATAGAGTGAATGCATCAGGATGATCTGTCCGTCCTTAGCATTTTCGATCACGTAATTGCTGACCTCAGTAACCTTTGCATTGATGTCCGCTTCCGTGTTCTTTTCGGGATAGATGATTCCTCCGTCCCAGTCTCTGGTATCCAGGAACCAGTTGATCATGGGCATGGGAAGATTCTTTGCCATGTAATCCAGCTTGTCGTTACCGCCGGGCATTCTGATGAGTGTGGGCGCGTAACCGATAGTATTTGCGATCACGAGGTTGTTCTTGTTGATCTCGGTCCAGAAAGCCTGCTTGTCGCAATCCTCCTTCTTAAAGGAAACATGGCTGTAGGTGTGAGATCCGACCTCGTGTCCTTTTTCCGCAATGGCCTTGATCGATCTTGTTCCGGCCTTGGAACCGTCGATCCTTTCTCCGATTGCGAAGAAAGTACATTTTGCATTGTATCTGTCAAAGATCTCAAGAAGCTGGGATTCTCTCTTTTCGTAAGGACCGTCGTCAAATGTGATGGCTATCATGGGCTTTGAAGTATCAAGGTTGGTTCGCATCTGATAGCCGATCTCGTAGCCGTTCACATCCTTGTACATGAAAGCAGTGGCTTCAGCCAGCTCCGCATCAAAGGTGAATTCCTTGTGAGTGAGTTCTGTCAAAGTACCGTTTCCGAACACGAATGTAACCTTGTTATCGTGTATGTAGAAATTGTTGTAATCGCTTGCTTTATATGCCTCTTCGTAATTTACGAAGCTTGTTCTCTTAAATGTCTCGTCCTTTTCTGCCGCATAGGTCTGAAGTCTTTCCTTAATTATTGCGAGGTAAGTCTCTCTGAAAACCTGATTTGCAGCCAGCCTGTCACCGGAGTTCTTGTCAAAGGTGATGGCTTCTCTGTGGATGTCATTTGTTCCGTCTGCGGTACAGGTCATGAGTACGGAAACAAATGCAGGATATGTAAAGGTTTCTATCGTAACTCTGGGATTCTTTGCTTTGCTTCCTCCCCAGATCTCAACATCCGCAACAGTCTCTTCCGCCAGCGCTCCCACAGTCTGTCTCATTACCTGAGGAACCGTATCCAGTCCTGCGATCGCCGTAACCGCTGTTGTGGGAACGGGTGTCGCTGTAGGTTTAACCGTAGGGGTGGGTGTATTCTGTATCACAACCTTCGTCGTGGGAGTAGGCGTTACCTTTGTCCCCTGCGCCATTGTGGGCGTCGCCGTCACCATTGAGATCTCCTGAGTGGGAGTGGGTGTGGTTTTGGGGTCCTTATTGTTGTTTTTGTTTCTTCCCGTCAGGAACCAAAGTACTCCTACAATGATCAGTAAGACAACTACGATCGCTATCATCACGATCATTATGATCCTTGTTCTGTTAACTCTTCCGAATTTAGGTGTGTTCATAATTTACTCTCCAAATATCGATTAGCGCTGTTTATGTCATTTCCATCAGTTAATCATACAACATTTCCTCTAATTTAACAAGTGCCCGTTGGGCACAAAAAAGTTCTTCCGCTTTAAAACGGAAGAACTTTTGTCTTTGATCTTATTCCAGCGTTCCCTCGGCTACCGCTTTTTCGTAAGCGCCAAGGATCAGCTTCTGCATGCTGTCGCGGGTTGCGGAGTTGATGGGATGTGCAATGTCTCTGTATTCGCCTTCTCCGGTCTTGCGGCTGGGCATTGCTATGAAGAGGCCCTTTTCGCCGTCAATGATCTTAATGTCATGCACAACAAACTCTCCGTCAAGCGTAATGGAAGCAACCGCCTTCATCTTACCTTCTTTTTCAACCTTGCGGATCCTTACATCAGTAATGTTCATAATTTGTTCCTCCCTGTAGTCATATATAGTTTGCTTCGATCTAACTTATTTTATATCTGTCTTCTTTCACGACAACGACCTTGATGTTTCCGTTTTCTCCGATGTACGTTGAATTTGGTTTGATCGTATCGCGACTCTCGACGATGCAGTTCTCAATGTAGGTGTTGTCACCGATCCTTACATCGTTCAAGATAACAGAATTCTTGATGGTTACGTTGTTTCCCACGTAGATCTTCTTAAAAAGCACCGAATTTTCAACCACTCCGTTCAGGATGCAGCCGCTGGATATCAGCGAATTGCTGACCTTTGCACCGGGATTGAATTTTGCCGGCGGGTTGTCGTCGATCTTGGAGTAAACGTCCGGATACTCTTTAAAGAAGTAATCGTGTACGTCCTTCTTGAGGAAGTCCATGTTGGTATCAAAGTAGGACTGAACTGTGGAAATGTTGCTCCAGTAGGTGTCTATATCATAGGCATATATATTCTTGACATCCTTATATCTTATAATGATGTCACGGACCAGATCGTCCCTGTTCTCCGATGAAGCCTTCTCCAAAAGCTCGATCAGCTGCCTTCTTCTGATGATGTAAACTCCGATGGATACTCTGTTGGATTTCTTGACCAGAGGTTTTTCCTCCATTTCAGTGATCCTGTTGTTCTCATCCACCTTTACGATACCAAACCTTGAAACATCCGCTCCTTCGGGCATTACCTTTGTTACAACGGTAATGTCCGCATGTTTGTTGATATGGTACTCAAGAGCCTTTCCGTAATCCATCTTGTAGACACCGTCTCCGGATGCAATGACCACGTAGGGTTCATGACTGCTCTTAAGGAAGTTAATGTTCTGAGCTATGGCATCCGCCGTACCTCTGTACCAAAAACCGTTGTCCGGTGTTATTGTTGGGTTAAAGACGAAGAGTCCACCCTGTTTTCTACCGAAATCCCACCATTTTGAAGAGCTTAAATGCTCATTTAAGGATCTCGCGTTGAACTGTGTCAATACTGCCACCTTTTGCACATGGGAGTTTGACATGTTCGATAATGCAAAGTCAATTGCTCTGTAGCTTCCCGCTACCGGCATTGCGGCAATGGCTCTCTTATTTGAGAGTTCCATCATTCTTGTGCTGTTACCGCCTGCCAAAATGATTCCAATCGCTCTCAATTAAGTTCACCTGCCTTTATGATGTTTTCGCCCGAAGGAAGCCAATTATCAGGGAAATCCTCCGATGTTGTCGTTCCGCAGATCGCTGTATTCTTTCCTGCCGATACGTTGTCCGGTATGACGGATCCTTCGCCCACGGTAACCAGTCCGTCACAGTAAATGTTGGGTTTCCATACGTTGGGACTCGCATCTCCGACACCGAGCTTTACGTTGTTTCCCACAGTGCAATTCTCAGCTATGATACACTTGTAAAGTTCGCTGTTCTTTCCGATGACGCTTCCCGTCATTATGATGGAATCGCGCACGACCGCTCCCTCTTCTATGATAACGCCGGGACCTATAACGGAATTGAACACCTGACCGTAGATCTCCGCACCTTCTCCGATGATGGCTTTTTCTATGTAAGCTCCCGGAGCAATGTACTGGGGCGGGATGATCTCACTCTTTGTATAGATCTTCCAGAACTCCTCGTACAGATTAAAAACGGGAACAAGATCGATGAGCTCCATATTGGATTCCCAATAGGATGTGAGTGTTCCGACATCTTTCCAATAGCCATTGAATTCATATGCAAAAATTCTCTTACCGTTCTTGTGACAATAAGGAATTATGTGTTTTCCGAAATCGCAGCCGGGCTGTTCCGAAAGTTCTATAAGAGCCTCTTTCAGCACCTTCCATGTGAAGATGTATATGCCCATTGATGCAAGATTGCTTCTGGGCTGCTTCGGCTTCTCTTCGAACTCCGTGATCCTTCCCTCTTCATTTGTGATAACAATTCCGAAACGGCTGGCCTCTTCCATGGGAACCGGAATGGTTGCCAATGTGATGTCCGCGTTATGTGCCTTGTGGAAATCAAGCACCATTTCGTAGTCCATCTTGTAAATGTGGTCACCGCCCAGGATCAAAACGTAGTCCGGATTGTAGTACTCCATATACTTAAGATTCTGGTAGATGGCATTTGCCGTTCCCGTGTACCAC
>JAILNG010000007.1 GCA_024691875.1 Lachnospiraceae bacterium
CCAGCCCAGCATTCGCAATCCGCTTCGCTACTTGCTCATGTGGGTGGGGGTGTTACTGCTGCGCAGAATATGCAAGATGCTAAAACTCTTTGAAAGCAAGCTTTCAGAGTTTTGGCATCTTGCATATCTGTGAACAGTAACGATTTATAAATTACTGATCACATATATAAATCGAAAGCTAAAGAGATTCCGTATGGAATGCCTTGCTGTAATGTCTCTTCGCCTTCTTTAAGCACATGTAATAAGCCGGGATCAGGAAAAGATCCGCAGCCAGCCATGCAACGGGGCTCGCTATGCATATGCTTATAAAGCCCATAACCGCCGGAAGGAAAATACCGATAAGGCAACGGGCGATCATTTCAAGAATACCCGCAAAGATCGCCAAGGTGGAGTAACCCATACCCTGGATCGTGTAACGGAAAGTAAGAACGATCGTAAGCAGGCAGTAGAACGCCGCATTGATCCTTATACACTGCATGGCATAGTTCATTGCTTCCATCTCGTCCGCAGACATGAACAAAAGTGCAATATATCTGCCGAAGAACCAAACCACACCAAACATTACAGCAGAAACACCGAAGCCCAGGAATGTCGCCTGCCAGAGGCCCCTGTTCACGCGGTCCAGATTACCCGCTCCGATGTTCTGCCCCGCAAAGGTGGCCATTGCTGCACCCAATGCTTCCAAAGGACAAGCCACAAGACTGCTGATCTTACCGCTGGTAACAACGCCCGCAACGGTAATGGTTCCGAAACTGTTGACCGCCGCCTGGATGACGATGGTGCCAACAGCTGTGATGCCGTACTGTATGCCCATGGGAATGCCCACTGAAAGCAGACGGAAAAGTATAAATCCGTTCACCTTGAAGTCCTTCCTGCGAAGCTTCAAAACCTCGTATTTCCGGGACATGTAGACAAGGCACGCAAGGCCGGAAACCGCCTGGGAAATGACAGTTGCAAGTCCCGCACCGTCAGCGGACATCTTGAAGCCCACGATGAAAAGGAAGTCCAGGGCAATGTTCAGCGCAGATGAAATGAAAAGGAAATACAAAGGGGATTTTGAGTCTCCGATGGACCTCAAAAAGCCCGATGTCAGATTGTAAAGGAAAGTGAACGGAATGCCCGCAAAAATGATCACCAGATACTCGTAAGCGTACTCGTAGGATTCTGCTGTCGTGTCCATTGCCACAAGCATATTATTACATAACAGCACAGTAACTACGGTAAGCACAGCCGAAAGGATCGCCGCAAGCAAAGTAGCCCCCGCAACAAAACGCTTTAACATGTCCATATTCTTTGCACCGAAGCTCTGGGCCACAGGGATGGCAAAACCGGAACAGATGCCGTTTACGGTACCTATTACAAGGAACATTAGGGATCCCGTGGAACCTACGCCCGCCAGAGCATTGATGCCAAGGTATTTCCCCACTATGGCAGTGTCAACCATGTTGTAGAACTGCTGGAAAAGCATCCCGAAGAAAATGGGCATAGTGAAGCTGATTATCCCGGGCAAAACTTTTCCTTCGGTTAAAATGTTTTTTTTGCTTGCATTATCCATATGCACCTCTTGACAAAAATTATAATACAATTATCATAAAAGTATGAATAAAATTTACGTTTTAAACATCAAAAAATTCAATGATCCCGATATATATATGGAGGCTCGCCGCCACATCTCCGAGGAAAGGATAAAGAAAGCAGATTCCATGGCCCGTATGCAGGGTAAATTCCGTTCCGTAGGAGCAGGTTATCTTATATCCATAGGTTTGGAAGATGCGGGGCTCTCTCCTTTCGATGAAAGGATTGCCTACTCCACTTACGGAAAGCCCTATCTTCCGGATCATCCGGATGTACATTTCAATGTTTCCCACAGCGGTAATTACGTAGTCTGCGCTTTTGCGGACAAAACGGTGGGCATTGACATTGAAGAGATCCATGACATCAAGCCTTCTCTTGTAAAATATGCTCTTAACAAGCAAGAGTTCACGATGTATGACAATCTCCCCGAAAGTGAGAGATTGAATTTCTTTTTTGAAAACTGGACCGGTAAGGAAGCATTCCTTAAGCACATAGCAAAAGGCCTTTCTGTACGTCCGTCAGAGATCTATGCCAAATACGAAGAAAAGATCAATGCTTTGAACTTTTATAACTGGCATGATATTCCGGGTTATGTTATCACTCTTTGCTCTGCGATGGAAAAACCCGATTTGACCGAAGTGGAATTATAACACAACTACTACAACAAAAGTTTACTAAAAAAAGAGCCTTTTCAGGCTCTTTTTTAGTCGTTTATTCAACACATCAGAACTTAAACTTCTGTGCTTCATTATTGAGTTCGATGGCAAGAGCTGCCAATTCCTCGGAAACGCCCGTGATGTTGTCGATGGATTCCGAATTGGATTCAACCGCAGCCATTACTTCTTCGGCGGCAGCCGCATTGTCCTGAGCCTTGGCGGAAAGCTGTCCGATCATATCCTTAAGTGAATCACGGCTTCCTTCCATTTGATTACTTGATGCGGAAAGCCTGTCCACATTATCATTGATGTCTCCGATAGATGTCTCGATCTCGGTAAATTTGTCTTTTGTAAAGCTTACCGACTGTTCCTGAGCCTGGAAAGAGCTCTCCATGCTGACCATGTTGTCGACCGCTTCCTGAGTCTTAACCAAAAGTTCTTCAATAATTGATGATATCTCACTGGTGAGTCTGTTGGTTTCTTCCGCAAGAGATCCGATCTCTCCCGCAACAACGGAGAATCCTCGTCCCGCCTCTCCTGCTCTCGCCGCTTCGATGGAAGCATTCAGAGAAAGAAGGTTTGTCTGACTTGCAATATCATTGATCGCCTTACTTGCTTCTTCGATCTTCTTAACCTGATCGTTATTCTGAGAAAGCGCATCCTTAACAAGGACAACCGCTTTATTGGTTTCTGCCGTCTTTTTGATCAATTCATTGATGACACCGATACCCTCATCCTTAACTTCCTTGATCTTTTCGGAAGTGTCATGAAGTGCCGCCGTGTCGTCGATCGTAGTGTTGATCCTGTCTGACATGTCTTCAACTATATCAGCACCCTTGGAGGTTTCATTTGCCTGTTCGGTAGCAACGGTGCTGACTTTTTCCATTGCCTTATTGATCTCGGCGGAACTCTCGTTTACGGAGATCGTCTTTTCGGCAAGCTGCTCGGAACTTCCCTGCAAAGCTGTGGACGACATTGCTATCTTCTTTGCCATATCGATCAGATTATCATGCATGACTACAAGGCACCTTGCCATACTTCCGATCTCATCGGTACGACCGGAAAGTTCTTCTATTTTTCTATAATTCTCGTCTGAAGCAAGATTGTATTCAGCAATATTTGTAATCGCCAAATCACACGCCTTGATGGGCTTTATGATCGCTTTTCTGATATAGATGCAGATCAAGGAGATCGTTACGATAACCGCAAAAATACTGAGTACAACGACCATGGCCTTCGCATTAACGAGACGTGCATTTGTTTCTGCAGCTGTGAGGGAGCCTGCTCTTGAAACATGTCTTTCCATGAGTTTTACCGCAACAAAATCAACAAAGGTGAATCCTATCGTCAAACTGACCAGCATAGTGATAAAAATAGTGTTTAGAATGCTTCTCCCATTTTTCTTCTTCATAGGGACCCTCCTGAAATAATAATTTAAGAAAATTTATCGGTTAACAACTTAAGCAGTTGTAATCGCTTTATGTATGTCGAGACCTTTCATATTATATCACCGAAAAGTTTTTTTGTGTTAACATTTAAATAATTGTTTCTTATTATTTTACTATTGTATATTATTTAATCATATTTTCTTTATTTTCCATAAGACACTTTTTTATTCTCTATTATTTTTGGCAATCGCTTTTCCCTGTCATTTGTGCTACAATTAAAGTACAAAATATTAATCCCAACGAAAGGAGTTTTATATTATGTGTGAATGGTTGGCACTTGGTTCACAGGTGAATGACTGGTTCGCGCTCGGATTGCTCGATTATCTCAATCCCATTTGCTACACAGCATTTACCATCATCGGCTTCTTTTACTTTCGTAAAATAATGAAGCCCGGTTTCTTCTACGTCTACTTTGTAGGCGCCATCATCTCCCTGATCGGAGGTTTCTTTATCCCCACCATCAAGACTCTCATAGGTCTTGGCGTAATGGAGTGGGGTCTCCCGGTAAGTAAAGTCATTATCGCCAACACCGGCTTTCTTATCAGCGGACCGACGCTTTTCATCGGTACTCTTAAAGCAAATCGCGTTAACGCCTCCAAGGATAAAAATGTCACTTTGAACAGCGTAGGCATTTTAGGCGCAAATCTTGCTTTCCTCAACAAATTCATCGTCGGCTTCGGTGCACTCGGAATGATCATGATCTACGTTACCTGTGCAAAGCTTGCGATTGAGAGAAAACGTTATTACGCAGTTGTCACCCTCGTTCTTGCTCTTTGCGGAACACTGTTTAATTCCGTTTATTCAAATGCCGGAACAAACCTTGATTCTCCTGAGGTTCATCTGATTATCGAGGTCTTCGCGGTAATAACAAACTTTATGCTCGTTGTAAGCGCTTACCTTCTTTTCATTTACAAAGGGAAGAAAAAGGAAGAAGCTTAAAGCATAAAACCAAAAAAGATTGCATATGCCCGCCAAAGCATATGCAATCTGTTTTTTTGCTTATTTACCGATCTTTTCGTGCCAGTTCTGAAGTGATTCGACACTGCCCTCTCCGCCGTTTTTCTTAACGTAGAGAATGCCTTCCGCGGTAGCGCGTCCGGCTGCCATTGTTGTCATGTAAGGGATCTTGCTTCTGATGGCCGCCTTACGGATGTAAGAGTCATCGTCAGCGGACTCTCTTCCGGAAGCGGTGTTAAGGATCAGATCGATCTGTCCGTTTGTGATGGCATCCGTAATGTTAGGTCTGCCTTCACGGAGTTTGAAGATCCTCTCGCACTCGATACCGTTCTCGGAAAGCTTGTCAGCTGTTCCGCCTGTTGCAAGGATCTTGAAGCCTGCTTCCGCAAATGTCTTTGCGATGTCCACAACCTCACTTTTGTCCTTACGATTTACGGAAATGAGAACCGTTCCTTCCATGGGAAGCTTTGTCTGAGTAGCTTCCTGTGCCTTAACGAATGCTTCGCCGAAATGCTCGGAAATTCCGAGGACTTCACCTGTGGATCTCATTTCAGGTCCGAGAATAGGGTCCACTTCAGGGAACATGTTGAAGGGGAACACAGCTTCCTTTACTCCGTAGTAAGGGATTTTTTCATGTTTAAGAGAAGCTACCGGCGAAGGACGTCCGGTGATCTCCATTGTAGCGATGTCTGTAGCAAGAGGAACCATACGGATGTCGCAAACCTTTGAAACCAAAGGCACCGTACGGGAAGCTCTGGGATTTGCTTCGATAACGAAAACCTTTCCGTTCTCGATAGCATACTGAATGTTCATGAGTCCCTTTACGTGCATTTCCTCTGCGATCTTCTTTGTGTAAGACTCGATGGTCTTAAGATTCTCTTCGCTGATGTGAAGAGAAGGAATGATGCAGGCCGAGTCGCCGGAATGTATGCCTGCGAGCTCGATGTGCTCCATTACAGCGGGCATGAATGCGTGCGTTCCGTCGGAGATCGCATCTGCCTCGCATTCCATAGCATGATTCAGGAAACGGTCGATGAGTATCGGTCTGTCAGGTGTTACGCCGATAGCCGCATTCATGTATCCTGTCATTGCTTCATCATCGTAAACCACTTCCATGCCGCGTCCGCCGAGAACGAAGGAAGGACGAACCATTACGGGGTAACCGATCTTGTTGGCAACAGCCTTCGCTTCGTCAACAGTTACAGCCATTCCCGACTCGGGCATAGGAATTCCCAGCTTGTCCATCATTGCTCTGAACAGATCTCTGTCTTCAGC
This sequence comes from Lachnospiraceae bacterium, assembly GCA_024691875.1. Lineage (GTDB taxonomy): Bacteria > Bacillota > Clostridia > Lachnospirales > Lachnospiraceae > RGIG3528. The sequence continues at coordinate 5,912 of JAILNG010000007.1, forward strand.
CATGTCGATGACTGCGGGAGATGTTCCGAGGACCTTTACGCCGTTCTTCTCAAGATCGGCAGCCAGGTTAAGAGGTGTCTGACCTCCAAACTGAGCGATAACGCCCACGGGATTTTCTTTGTGGTAGATGCTGAGTACATCCTCAAGTGTCAAAGGCTCAAAGTAAAGCTTGTCTGATGTATCGTAGTCAGTCGAAACGGTCTCGGGATTGCAGTTTACAATGATCGTCTCAAATCCCAGTTTTCTGAGAGCCTGAGCGGCATGTACGCAGCAGTAGTCGAATTCGATACCCTGACCGATCCTGTTGGGGCCTCCGCCAAGGATCATGACCTTCTTCTTGTCATTCTTGATGGGATTCTTGTCGGAACCGTTGTATGTCGAATAGTAGTAAGCTGAATCCTGTGTACCGGAAACGTGAACACCTTCCCAGTTTTCAACAACACCCAGCGCTGTTCTCTTGTTTCTGATCTCTTCTTCCGTAAAACCTGTGATCTTTGCCAGGTATCTGTCGGAGAAACCGTCTTTCTTTGCCTGAGTGAGATCCGCATCGGAAAGAGCCTTTCCTTCTTTTGCAAGCTTCTCTTCTTCTTCAACCAATTCCTTCATCTGCTCAAGGAAGTAGGTCTTTACGAAGGTAAGCTTATTGATCTCTTCAACGGTAGCGCCCTTACGAAGAGCCTCATAGATCAGGAAGTATCTCTCGGAGTTGGGATTTACAAGCTTTGCAAGAAGCTCATCCTTTGTAAGGGAATTGAAATTCTTTGCATAGCCAAGTCCGTAACGTCCGGTTTCAAGGGATCTGATAGCTTTCTGGAAAGCTTCCTTGAAATTCTTACCGATACTCATTACTTCGCCTACGGCTCTCATCTGAGTGCCCAGCTTATCTTCAACGCCCTTGAACTTTTCAAAAGCCCAACGGGCAAATTTGATAACGATGTAATCACCGCCGGGAACGTACTTGTCAAGAGTTCCGTACTTTCCGCAGGGGATGTCGCAAAGGTTGAGTCCTGTCGCAAGCATAGCTGAAACCAATGCGATGGGGAAACCTGTTGCCTTTGAAGCAAGAGCCGAAGAACGGGATGTTCTGGGGTTGATCTCAATAACAACGATCCTGTCTGTCTTGGGATCGTGAGCGAACTGGACGTTTGTTCCGCCGATAACCTGAACGGAGTCAACGATCCTGTATGCCTGCTCCTGCATTCTCTTCTGTACTTCTTCGGAGATCGTGAGCATAGGTGCGGAGCAGAAAGAGTCTCCTGTATGAACTCCGAGAGGATCGATGTTTTCAATGAAGCAGACAGTGATCATCTTACCTGTTGAATCTCTTACGATCTCGAGTTCAAGTTCTTCCCAGCCGAGGATGGATTCTTCAACAAGGACCTGCCCCACAAGGCTGGCCTGAATGCCTCTTGCACAGACTGTCTTAAGTTCGTCCTTATTGTAAACAAGGCCTCCGCCTACACCACCCATGGTGAATGCGGGACGAAGAACTACGGGATAGCCGAGTCTGTCGGCAATAGCCAGTGCTTCATCAACCGAGTAAGCAACTTCGCTTCTTGCCATCTCTACGCCGATCTTGTTCATCTGTTCCTTGAATGCGACTCTGTCTTCGCCGCGTTCAATGGCATCAACCTGAACACCGATGACCTTTACATTGTATTTATCAAGAATGCCCTTCTTTGACAGTTCATCGCAAAGATTGAGTCCGGACTGACCTCCCAGGTTAGGCAGTAATGCATCGGGACGTTCCTTGGCAATGATCTGCTCAAGTCTCTCTGCATTAAGAGGCTCAATGTAGGTTACATCGGCCGTTTCGGGGTCGGTCATGATGGTTGCGGGATTTGAGTTCACAAGAACGATCTCGTAACCCAGTTTCCTCAGTGCTTTACAAGCCTGAGTTCCGGAATAGTCGAATTCGCAAGCCTGTCCGATAATGATCGGGCCCGATCCGATTATCAATACTTTTTTAATGTCTGTGCGTTTTGGCATATGGTTTTACCTCCGTGTCCGTCAAACGATTTGCATCGCAGTTTCATAAAAGCAAGATTTACATCATCACTTTATCTGAATAAATCACCCTATTTAAATATATTTTTGCGTCTTTGTCAACAGATTTTTACGAATGAACGTTATTAGAAATTATTAAAAAACTTATAACCTACGCTCTTTTTCATTATTCCGAGGCATGAAAAATCCCGCCTTGCGGGCGGGATTTAAAAGCCATGGGCCGATTATTTCTTAATATTAAAAGCAGCCTTTCCGGGGAATTCTGCTGAAGCGCCGAGAGCCTCTTCGATACGAAGGAGTTGGTTGTACTTTGCAACACGCTCGGATCTGGAAGGAGCACCTGTCTTGATCTGACCTGCGTTAAGAGCAACTGCCAGGTCTGCAATGGTGGTATCTTCCGTTTCACCTGATCTGTGGGAAACGATTGCTGTGTAATGAGCCTTGTGAGCCATCTTGATAGCATCAAGAGTCTCTGAGATCGATCCGATCTGGTTAACCTTGATAAGAATGGAGTTAGCTGCGCCAAGCTCGATACCCTTCTTAAGTCTTTCAGTATTTGTAACAAAGAGATCGTCGCCCACAAGCTGAACCTTGTCGCCGAGTTCCTTTGTCATCTTCTTCCAGCCTTCCCAGTCCTCCTCATCAAGACCGTCTTCGATGGAGTAAATGGGATACTTTTCAACCAGGCTCTTCCAGTGAGCAATGAGCTCATCTGATGTGAAATCCTTGCCTGACTTGGGCTGATGATAGAAGCCGATACCCTTGTCGCTCTTCCATTCGGAGGAAGCTGCATCCATAGCAATAACGAAATCCTTACCGGGTTCATAGCCTGCATTCTTGATAGCCTGAAGGATGTGCTCGATGGTATCTTCATCACTTGCAAGGTTGGGAGCAAAACCGCCCTCATCACCTACTGCTGTTGTGTTTCCTTCCTTCTTTAAAAGTGCCTGCAAAGCATGGAAAACTTCTGTGCACCACTGAAGTCCTTCACGGAAAGAAGAAGCACCTGCGGGCATGATCATGAATTCCTGTGTGTCAACGGAATTGGTTGCATGAGCACCGCCGTTTAAAATGTTCATCATGGGCAAAGGAAGCTTTGTTCCGTTAACTCCGCCGAAGAATCTGTAAAGCGGAATGTCAAGGGAAGCGGCAGCTGCCTTGCAGCAAGCAATGGAAACTGCCAGAATGGCATTGGCTCCGAGATTTGACTTGTTTACTGTGCCGTCAGCCTTGATCATGGCTGCATCGATCGCATAAATATCGGAAGCGTCCATTCCTTTAAGAATGCTGTTGATCGTGGTATTAATGTTATTAACGGCTTTGGAAACACCCTTTCCGCCAAACTTTGACTTGTCGCCGTCTCTGAGTTCATGAGCTTCAAACTGACCTGTGGAAGCACCGCTGGGTGATGCTCCGAATCCGATTGTACCGTCCGCAAGATGTACTTCAGCTTCAACTGTCGGATTTCCTCTGGAATCAATGATCTCTCTTCCGATCACTTTTTCAATCTGTAAATAGTCTTTCATATGAAAAATAACCTCCTTAATGTAGTTAGTCTCAACTAACTACATTAAGATACCTCATTTTTCCCATTTGGTCAATTCATTTTTGGTTAATAGTTTCACAAAAAAAGTTACTGTTCGGAAATGTTCACTCTTCCGTACAGTAACTCACTTTATTTCACCGTTATTCTAATATACAAGGAAAGGACTCTCTATCTCTACCAATCCCTCTTCATACCATTTCCCAAGGCACTCCCTTGCATCCGCATAGCCGCAAAGGCTTTCGTAGCCTGCACTTCTGAAGCACTGACCTCTGAAGCTGAAGTCCGGATCGAACCTTTCCGATCCCCACTCATAAAGAAGGCTGACGGTTGTGGAATTAAACAGATTATTGATCTCTGTTCCGTCCAAAGCTCTTCCTGTCTTCTCGGAGCTCCAAACCTTATGCATCATGTCAACGGTGTCCTTTTGACAGATTGCCTGATAGTCGTAGATCAAAGCAGTAAGGATCGAAGGATCCACACCCAGTTTTTCGCAGGAAGCCTTTATCGGAGCATCAATACTCCAATTGGTTGTGGCTATCTTGTAATTATCGGACAGGGTCAGGTAGTAATCTTCGCATGTAACTTTAGATCCCCAAGGCCAGAATACAATACCGTATTTTTCTTTATTCTCAGGCAACGCCGAGAAAAATGAGGTTTTTAAAACGATTTCTTCCGCTTCAAGGCCGGAAACGCATTCAATGTAATCGATCTCTCCGTACTCGTCAAAGCTTGCGGTCATGGGATAGGCCAATTGTTCTGCTTCCAGCTTCTGATAAAATTCTACGGCTTCAACAACAGCTTCGTCCTTCAGATTAATGTTTCCGTTGTTATCAAAAAGAACAGTCCCGTTCGCCCCGGCAGCCATGGAAAGCCACTCATAAGGATCCATACCGATGGGATAGACTCCCTCGGGAAGTTTTTCCTTCATCTTTCTTAAATAAGCTTCAAAATCATCGTAATTCCATTTGCCTTCTATGAAAAGATTGTAAGGCTGTTCAAGCCCCAGCTTTTCAATGTATTGTCTGTCATAAACGATCAACATGTTATTTCTTACATTATCATAAGAAATCCCATAGATCTTTCCCTTCCATGTACCCGCTTCCTTATAAGCAGAACCTACGTTCATTTTAGAAGCATATTCCGTAACATCGGGTAACAGTTCACCAAAGTAAGCCGCATAGAGCATTCCGGAGCCGAGATTAACGATGTCTGTCGCGGGTTCGCCCTCTTCCACGGAATTTTTGATGATATCTACAATACTCATATAGGCCAATTCTTCGTTGTTGTCCAATACATCAACCTTTTTAAGGATGACATTGTATTTTCGTTCTACCGTTTCCCTGGCATTCCTGTAAACTTCTTCATCACTGTCAAGCTTGTCCCATTCGCCTCCCGTGCACCTTATGGTGATCCCCTTAAGGTCTATGGGCGTGGGAGTGGGAGTTCCGAGACTTTCCGTAAGGAAATCCGGTAAATAGTCTCTGATGGGGCTTACAATATCGTCTTTAAAGTACTTAAAGCCGATATAGATCGCGCCAGCCACGATCAACAGGAGCAGCAGCTTACCGAATACTCTCTTTTTCTTTTTCTTCTCTTTTTTACTCATTCTCTTACCTCGTTGCATTCTTTTACGGCGTCGTCGATCAGTTCCCTTTCATCCATATGATACTTGACTCCGCGTATTTCCTGGTAGTCCTCATGCCCCTTGCCTGCAAGAACAATAACATCGCCCTCTTCGGCATTTTTTACAGCATACTTCACGGCCTCCCTGCGGTCCGTAATAGTAACGAATTTGCCGTCTGCCTTTTTTACGCCTGTAACAATGTCGGCAATAATGGCCTCCGGCTCTTCAAAACGAGGATTGTCCGAAGTTACGACAGTCAGATCCGCAAGCTTTGAAGAAACCTCTCCCATTTCAAAACGTCTGGACTTTGCTCTGTTTCCGCCGCATCCGAAGACGCAGACAAGTCTTTTCGGCTTGTAAACTCTTAAAGTTGTAAGAAGACTCTCCAGTGCCATGGCATTGTGTGCATAGTCGATCATTACGGTAAACTTGGGAGCATTTTTGATCCTTGAAGACACTTCTATGATCTCTGTTCTTCCCTTTACGTAAACATTAGGCAAAGTCTTTTTAATTATATCCTGTGGAACATTGAAATGGCTGCATAATGCAATAGCTGTCAAAGAATTGTAAACAGAGAACATTCCGGGCATATTGAGTTCAACTTCAAAATTCTCTTTTCCCGTAACTCTGTACTTTGTTTCCAGCTTTCCGTCCATTTGACAGAAGCTTATGTCTGTTGCTCTGAAATCCGCTTTTTCCGAAATCCCGAAGGTCTCCACCGTACAAGTGTGATTTTTCAATATGCCTTCGATAAACTCGGAATCAATGTTGAAAATTCCGGTCTTACATTTTTGGAAAAGTGTGCTCTTCCAATACATGTAATCCTCAAAATCCTTGTGTTCGTTTTCACCGATGTGATCGGGCTCGAGGTTTGTGAAAATGCCGTAATCAAAGGTAATGCCTTCAACACGGTTCATCATTAGTCCCTGGGATGTTACTTCCATTACTACCGCCTTGATCCCTGCGTCTGCCATTCTTCTGAAGTAGTTCTGGACTGCATATGATTCGGGTGTGCTGTTGCCGGAATGAATGATCTCATCTCCGATAATGATCTCCACTGTACCGATCAGACCTGTGGGGATACCCGCTTTGTCAAGGATGTCCTTGATCATGTAAGTTGTGGTGGTCTTGCCTTTTGTTCCCGTGATCCCGATAGTGATCAGCTCATCCGCGGGATTTCCGAAGTAAACAGCGGACATGTGAGCGAGTGCTTTTCTCGCATCTTTTACTTTAATAAATGTAACCGTTGCGGTGCTGTTCATTTCAAGAAGGCTGCGCAAGCCGTTGATCTCATCCACATCTTTTTCGATGACAATGGCGGCGGCCCCTTTGCCGATAACTTCAGGTATAAAATCATGGGCATCTCTTACCGTTCCGCTGATGCAGATGAAAACGCTGCCTTCCTTCGCTTTTCTCGAATCGTAGACAAACGTGGTGATCTCTTTGTCCACCTTTCCTTTAATGACTTCATACTCCGTTGTTTCAAGCAATTGTTCAAGTGTCATTTCAAAACCTCGATTCCGTTACAATTTATTTCTTTTGCATTAATATGATCTGATAAGGAACTTTGTTTAAAAGTCTCATTGCCGCTTCCTTCGTGGCTGAATCAAAATGGAGGAAAGGGTCATCCATAATTACAAAGGGGCTTTCCGTCGGATACATGGCATCGATCAAAGCAAATCTCATGCAAAGTCCCAGTGCATCTCTGATGCCGTCGCTGAAAGCATCCTCCGGCCTCTGTTTTCCCGCCTCCGTCACCGTCAAAGTAAGGTTGGCATCCAGGCAGCATTCGCTCCCTTCTCCGCCTTTTAAAAAGGCATAGTAATCACAAAGGCTTTTCCTCAGCGGTTCCAAATAGCGTAAAGCAAAATTTACTTTGGCCTCTTCCAAAAGCTTTTCCGCTCTTTTTGCATTTTCCAGTTTTAAAATACTCTCATCTATAATAACCGCAAGTTCATTGGCTTTGGTTTCGGCTGTTTCGCATGAAGTGAGTTCTTCGCACAGGAATTCCCGTCTTGTTTCCAGTTTTTGCAATTCTTTCCTGATCCTGTCCAGCCTTTCTGTGATCTCTGTCCTCTTTTTGTCGGTTTCCTTGAGTGAAAGAGTTGCTTCGGGCTGAGAAGCCAATTCCCTGACTTCATTCATGTCGATACTGTTTACAAAGTTCAAAAACTCGTGTTCCGCCTGTTCGTAAGCATCTTCTCCCGCTTTTTCTCTTGCAGCCCTTCTTTTTTCTCTCTTAAAAGTGATCGTCATTCCCGCAGCCAGCAGCAAAAGTCCGACACCGCCGGCCAATCCGCCGAACAGCATGCTTTCAAGGAAAGCAACTGCAATTCCTCCTATAAAAAGGACGATTCCTGAGGCATACAACGTGATCCCCGGAGCCATGCTTTCTTTAAAAGGCTCATTCTTTGCCTTTTCCGCCGCATCCATTCCCGAAAGCAGGACTTTGTATTTTTCGTTGGAAAGCACTGCCTCCTTACATTTCACAATGCGCGTCTGCAATACGGTGATCTCGGATTTTTCATTCTCAAGTTCTTCTCCTTCCTTCGAAAGAGAAGCAAGACTGTTGTCGCAGTCCGAAAGTTCATTTTTTATACCCGTCGAAAACCTCGCCTTGTTCCTCAGATCGGTAAGTCGTTCCTTCAAGGCATATATTTTGCCGGTCTTTCTGGTATCGCTGTTTTTGTTGATATAATCCGTTAGAGATCTTTGAGCTTCGGAGTAGCTCCTCATGTCAGAATCCACCATTGAAAGATCTCCGATCTTGGCATTGATGTCATCCGTGGTTTCCGTTACACAGCCGTTCTGTCCCATAAACACCGTCTTTAAGAAGGATTCGGTGTTTATCTTGAAAAGCTCATCTCCAAGGTATTCGTCAAAGTCATCGGATACGAGATTTGTTTCCGCATCCCTCAAAACAAAAGTATCCTCCAGAGTTTTTTTGTGTCCGAAAGTCCTTTCGATCACATAATGCTTTCCCTCAGTCTCGAAGATAACGCTTCCGCCGAAAACTCCTCCGTTCCAGGGAGCGTACTTTTCACGGAGTTTCTTTACCGATTTGTCATCAAAGCCGTAAAACATTACAAGAAGAAAGGCTGAGAGCGTTGATTTTCCCCATCCGTTTTCTTCCGTGACAGTATTTATGCCTGAGGTAAAATCCCTGTCGTAATCATGCAATTTTCCGAAATTTTCAATGTGTACAGAAAGAAGTCTCAAACAATCTCCTCTCCCATCAGTGCTTCTATGCCAATTCTGATGATCTCTGCTTTGTCGGCTTCGGAATAATCGTTTTGTCGTACAAGTCTGACAAACTCGCCCTTAAGACTCATGTCATCCGCAAAGGCTGCGTAATTCACCTTGAGCTCGGTTTCATCCTCTATCCTGACCACCGCAGCTCTGTTTTCAAATATCTTCGTAAGATAGGGAATGTCCTTTTCGCAAAGCGCATCCAACTTTCCCTTTAATATTATCTTTAAATAATCTCCGGAAGAAAAATCCGTTTCCGTAAGTGTTTCTTCAATTCTCTGTTCGATGTCTTCACTTATCTCGCACCCGTCACAGATCACTTCCGGACTCAGCATTTTCCTTTTGGCAAAGGGGATAAAGCTGTACTCGGCCCTGAGGGTGTTTTCGTCTATGTCCAGAAGATAAAAGCCTCTGTTTCCGCATTCGTCAAAGCCTCTTCCTTCGAGACAGCCTGCGTAGCACATAGCACCTCTGTTGTCCAGTTTGCCTATGCTCGGCTTGTGGACATGACCGAGCGCCAGATAATCGATATATTTGTTTCTTAACAGCCTGAAATCAAGACACTCCTCGAAATGTACCGAACCCCCGGCTCTTTCCTCTCCGTGGAGCATAAAGATGTTGTAGGTCTCTCGGTTCAAAATCACATCATCATAAAAAGTCCTGTTGTTATCCTCCGTCAACGCTATTCCCGAAAGAGTGATCGTCCCCGCATCGTTCAAAGGGATCGTCCTAAACCTGTCATCAAAAACAAAAAGATTTGAGGGCAGGTTATCAATTCGAGTCAGAAAGCATTTTTCGTCGTGATTTCCCGGAAGGTACCAGAACATCACGTCAGGATTGGATACAATAGTTGCAAAAACAGTATTCTCCGCATGCTTTGAAGCGGAATTCCTGTCATAAAGATCTCCCGCTATCATAATGCCAAAAACATTATTTGCCTTGGCAAATTCAACAAGGCGGGGAAAATTTGAAAGGATCTCGTTTCTTCTCTCCTTTGCCTTATCTTCGGAAAGCCACGTCTGCAATTTTGAATCAAGGTGCAGGTCTGCACAATGGATCAACTTCATAACCGTATCCTGTCGTTTTTTTAAAAAATTAAATCTGAATTTAATTACTTTTGAAATGCCGGCGAAAACGCTCCCGCAGAGGAAATTCTCTCTCCGTTTTTAAGCAAATGAGCGCAATCTCCGATTGCCTGAGCTCTGAAAGACGCTTCGTCTTCCCATCTCTCTTCTGTAGTCAACACATTGATACTTGAAGGCGGAATAAAAAGCCCGTGAGTCAGCGTCATAAAAGGTATATTCAAAAGATGAGCCATCATGAGACAAGCCACTCCCAAGTGACAAAAGATCACAATCGTCGGTCCCTTATCGTCCTCCGAATCGGAAAAACCACCCTCCATATTGTTGGGGGATGCAGTCCTTATCCTGTTTTCCTGCTTTCTTCCGACAGTCCTGTAGATCTTTCCGTCCCTGGCGTAGCCATATTTAAGCAAAAGCTTGTCCAGCTCACTGCAGACTCTTTTAAAATTGATCTCTATTTCAGGATTTTGTGCCATAGGATCGCTTGTTGCCCATTCTTCTTGGGTGAAGCACTTTTCATTTGCCGTCCAATCCGAAGGTACATAATCCCAACAAAGATGATCTCTTCCCGTAGCGGGATCAATGCATCGGTAATCGAATTCCTTTGCCCAATCCAACAACTCAGCTGTCCTGCCCAATGCGTCAAGAGTCGGTTTTGCGGTGTCCATGGCTCTCCCGAGGGGAGACATGTAAAAAGCCGTCACATCCCAGTTTTTAATCCTTTCGGCCAAAGCTGCGGCTTCACGTCTTCCTTTTTCGGTAATGGTGTTATTCGGATAGTCGGGTTCCGCATGTCTGATAAGTATTAGTCTCATAAATTCCTCATGAAAAGTCTGATATTGTCAAAGACTCTGTCCGCGCATCTCTGTCTTGCTTCGATCGTTGCCCATGCGATGTGGGGAGTTATAATGAGCTTCTTTGAATCCTTGATCTTTATCAGAGGATTTTCCCTGCTCATAGGTTCCTTGCAGAGAACATCGGTAGCTGCACCTGCGATCAGTCCGCCCTCAAGTGCATCGTAAAGATCCTGTTCGTTAACTATCGGACCTCTTCCGAGATTCAGAAGGTACGCAGTTTTCTTCATTTTCTTTAAACGATCCATGTTCATTAAGTTTAAAGTTTTATCATTTAAAGGTGCATGTATTGAAACAATGTCCGACTGAGCCAGAAGATCATCCAGTTCCGCTCTTTCATAGAAAGGATCGTTGTTCTTTCCCGAAGTGGAGTAGTAGATGACTTTGCATCCAAAGCATCTTGCCACTTCCGCAACTCTGTGTCCGATCTCTCCGAGTCCGATTATACCCCAGGTCTTTCCGCAAAGCTCATGGAATCTTTCCTCTATGTGACAGAAAAAGGGCGCGATGGCATATGCCTCGGATTTTACATACTCATCATAGTAGGAAAGCTTCTCGTAGAGGTAGAACAAAAGTGCAAATGTATGCTGAACCACCGATTCCGTGGAATAACTTGCCACATTTTTTACCGTAATGCCTCTGGAATCCGTGTAAGCAAAATCTATGTTGTTCGTTCCCGTAGCCGTGAGGCAGATCAGCTTAAGTTTCTTTGCGTCTTTAAGTGTCTTCTCATTCATGGGAAGTTTGTTGATTATTATGATCTCAGCATCCGCTATTCTCTCCGGGATCTGCTCCTCAAGAGTGAGATCATATTTGGTAACGTCGCCCAGATCTTCAAATTTTGAAAGCGAAACATCGCTTCCGAGAGTACCTGTTTCAAGAAAAACTATCTTCATTATCTGTTAAGCTCCTTAGGTGAAAAACTGAAGGGCAACATTTCTCTTAAAGTGTGAGCCTCGTAGTTGTCCTTGGATGTTCCGATGAAGATCGTAAATTCATCGGGATCGCAGAATTCGATCATTACCTGTCTGCAGACTCCGCAGGGTGCACAAACCTTGAGTTCTCCGCCATCGTAACCTCCGAAAATGGCAATGGCCTCAAACTCGGTAACGCCTTCGCTTACAGCCTTGAAAAAGGCTGTTCTTTCTGCGCAGTTGGTGGGGGTGTAAGCAGCATTCTCCACATTACATCCGCCGTAGATCGTACCGTTCTTGGCCAGAAGAGCCGCTCCGACTTTGTACTCGGAGTAAGGTGAATAGGCACGTTTTCTGTATTCCAAAGCTGTTTCGATCAGCTTTTTTTCAACTTCTTTTGTCATGAAAAACCCTCCGAAAGGTCATTAACGAAACCTATCTGGTTCCGACCTCAAGTGCGACTTCCATCATCTCATGGAAAGAGGTCTGTCTCTCGTCTGCATTAAGAGCCTCACCCGTGTAAAGGTGATCTGAGATCGTCAGCATGCAAAGAGCTTTCTTTCGCGCAGCAATGGCATTCAGGTAAAGTGCAGCTGCTTCCATTTCAACGCAAAGGATACCCATCTTCTTCCAGCGATCGTTGAAAGTGGGATCCGCATTGTAGAAGACATCGGATGAAAGAACATTTCCGACCTTAACATTTATGCCCTTCTTCTCCGCTGTTTCAACGGCCGCTCTGAGAAGATCAAAATCAGCAATGGGTGCAATGGTTCCGGGAATGTTGTACTGATCGGCATAATGTGAGTTCGTTGATGCACCCATTCCGATAACAAGATCCCTCATCTTAACATCGTCCGAAATTCCTCCTGCGGAACCGATACGGATGATGGTGTCAACATCATAAAAATTGTAAAGCTCATAAGAATAAATTCCGATGGAAGGAATTCCCATTCCTCCGCCCATAACGGAAATCTCTTTTCCGTTGTATTTTCCGGTGTATCCGAACATGTTTCTTACTGAGTTGAACTGCTTTACGTCTGTTAAATACTTTTCTGCGATATATTTTGCACGAAGAGGATCTCCGGGCATAAGAACTGTTTTTGCGATGTCGCCTTTATTGGCGGAATTGTGGGGTGTACTCATATTTTTCTCCAACCTTTCTGATGATATATGCCTGTATTTTAGTAACCTGAACCCTGCTGGCCCTTGATAAGTTTTACGATCCTGGATGTTCCGAGTCTTAAAGCGCCGAGGCTTAAGAACTTCTTTGCGTCGTCAAGGGATGAAATGCCGCCTGCAGCCTTCATCTTAACCTTGGGTCCGATGTGCTTTGCGAAAAGAGCGATGTCGTCGAATGTAGCTCCTGCCTTGGAGAAACCTGTGGAAGTCTTAATGAAATCAGCTCCGGACTCCGTAACGATCTCGCACATCTTGATCTTCTCTTCCTCTGTCAGCAGACAGGTTTCAATGATAACTTTAAGAATGTGGTTTCCGCATGCTGCCTTAAGAGTCTTGATCTCGTTAAGGATAGCGTCGTACTTTTTGTCCTTCAGCCATCCGATGTTGATGACCATGTCGATCTCATCGGCACCTTCTTTTAAAGCTTCCTTTGTTTCAAATTCCTTTACCGCAGTTGTGTTGTAACCGTTGGGGAATCCGATGACCGTGCATATTGCAAGCTTGTCACACACGTATTCCTTTGCCTGCTTTACAAATGAAGGGGGAATGCAGACAGATGCGGTCTTGTACTCCATACCGTCATCGCAGATCTGCTTGATCTCAGCCCAGGTTGATGCCTGTCCCAAAAGTGTATGATCCACATACTTTAA
>JAILNG010000020.1 GCA_024691875.1 Lachnospiraceae bacterium
TAAGATTGAGCTGCTTCGAAAGCTGTCTTTCGAAATAGTCTTTGAGATGCTTGATCGCGCCCTGTGTTTCCTTGACGCCAAGCTCAGACCTGTAATTCTCAGGAATTCTGAATCTCTCCATGGTTTACCTCCCGTTTAATAATTTAATGTAATAAATAATGGAAGTAATTTTACGACTGTTGAGCGAGTTTGTCCACATTTTTTTGCGTTGTGGAGAGAAAAAAATGTAAATGACACTTTGGGGACGTGGTTATGGGTTCAAAAAGTTCGCAAGGCGCGGGGAAAGATTCAAAGTTCAAGTTTGCCGGCGCAGATCAATCTTCCCGAAACGCGGTCAAACAAAAGTATGTCATTACCCTTAATATCGATCTTTTCTTCCTGACCGATCTTGTAGATCACGCCGCCAAAGATCACGCCGGTAAGAAGGAAATCACCGACTTTGAACTTCAAAGTGGATTCCATTCCCGTGGGCATCGCGCCGTAGATGGTGGTGTCGATCTTTCCGTCGGAAGAGATCCCGATCGCTTCGGGACGAACGCCGAGAACGTAATCTTCTTCCGTTACAACAGGAGCATCCTGCACGCTGTCATCCTGCTCCTCCACCGTTTGAATGTGGTACTTGAAGACTTCGTCTTTATTAGATTTTTCAACAGCTCCCTTAACGGAAAGTCTTTCTTTTTCATAATCTGCCTTCTGTTTTGCCTCTTTATCACGATTCACCTTCCAGTCTTCGATCTTAATGCTCTCCGAAGGAACGAAACGTGCTTTGATGCCTCCCAGAATGTCAAGCGCAACGCTTCCGTCCGCTGACTGTTTTCCTTTTCCTTCAATAAAGTTCATGGAGGGATTTCCTACGAAATCCGCTACGAAAAGATTTGCAGGTCTGTTGTAAACATCGAGCGGTGCAGCGTATTGCTGAAGGACTCCGTTGTTTACAAGACAGATCCTTGTGGCCAGTGTCATGGCTTCCATCTGATCATGAGTAACGTAAACGAAAGTACTTCCGGTTTCAACGTGAAGTCTCTGTAATTCGTATCTCATTTCAAGTCTCAATTTTGCATCAAGGTTTGAAAGAGGCTCATCCATGAAAAGCACCTGAGGTTCCGGAGCAAGCGTTCTTGCGATTGCAACTCTCTGCTGCTGTCCTCCGGAAAGCTCTGCGGGATACCTGTCCATGAACATTCCGATCTTAACGATCCTTGAGCAGGCTCTGACCTTGGAATCGATCTCTTCCTTTGTGAGCTTTCTCTTTGCGATGACCGGCTCTTTGTTAACCGTAACTTCATATCTGTCATTCAGATCTTTGCCATCCTTACGGTAATTGGCTTTGATCTCATCGAGCTTTGTGCAGTACTCTGTGCACTTCGCTTTTGCCGCTTCGTTTGCATCCGCGGCATTCTGCAGGCCGAGTCCGTAAAGCTCCTTGGCTGTGTAGATCGAAAGATTGTAATTGTCTATGAGCTTAACAAGGGCTTTCTTTTCATCCATCTTGCCCTTCTTGTCCACGCACTCGGCGATGATCTCCTTCACACGTGCGCCGTTTGCAAGCGCTTTGATCATGTCTCCCGCGCGCTTTGCTTCAACGTCTAAAACAGGCATCTCTTCATCTATGTTCTTAAGTCCGAAGGAAATGTTCTCGTAAACGGTCATATTGGGCCAGAGTGCATAGTTTTGGAAGAGGAATCCCACTTTTCTCTTGTTCGCGGGAATGTTTATGCCGGCGTTGGAATCAAACACAACTCTGTCACCGATGGTGATGCGTCCTTCCGTCGGAGTCTCAAGACCCGCGATCATTCTGAGGATGGTTGTTTTTCCGCATCCGGAAGGTCCGAGAAGCGTAATGAACGAATTGTTGGGGATGTCCAGGCTGACATTGTCAACGCCGAAGAATTTGCCCCAACGTTTTGTAATATTTTCAAGTTTGATATCAGGCATTTCTACTTACCTCCTATGCCGCTGTCGAGGCTCGCCCCGGTCAGTTTGTTGACAAGTGTGTTAAATACAAGGATCGTAATGATCAGGATCAGGTTAATTGCGCTCGAGAATGCATATAATCCCATTTCGTCGAAGTAATCCAGTGTCGTCGAAAGGATGAAGCCCTGAGTGCAAAGGAGCAGGAACAGGGACAGTTCTCTGAGGCATGTCATGAACGGCAGAAGATAGCCGCTTATTATGGATGATTTCTGGATCGGGATGATGATCCTCACCATTCTCTTGATCCATGAAGTGTTCTGAATGACCGCTGCCTCTTCCAGCTCACTGCTGATCTGCAGCATTGAGTTCAACGAGCTTCTCGAAGCAAAGGGAATGTACTTTACAACACCTGCAATGATGAGAAGTGTGTAGGTGTTGAAAAGATTGATGTGCTCATTCGAAAACAGGATAAAGAACGCTGCGCCCACAGCGATCGAGGGCATCAGATAAGGCAGGAATGCCACGTTGTTCACGTAGTTTGCCCATTTGCTTCTTCTGTTCTTTGAAACCGCGTATCCGATCAGGGTTCCGATGGTACCCGCAATTACCGCACACGCTACCGCAAGCAGAAGGGTTCCGAAGAATGCATGCCAGATCGTGTCGTTGTATAATATGCCCGGCTGACCGTACATACCGTTTTCCGTGATGTTTTCGTTGGTCGTCCACCATTTCGTGGTGAGATGTGCCAGATTGCCCGTGTACAGGAAGCTGTAATCTCCGGGATTAGGCAGGAACGTCTCCAGCGCGAAGAGGATGATGGGCCATATGCTTGTAAAGAAGGTAACAACGATGAACACGATACCCACCGCGTACTTGCCGATCTTGCCTATACGAAGCTTTGTGAGTTGCCCGGATTTTCCGGTAACCGTCGTGTAGTTCTTTCGGCTCTTAAGGCTCATCTGGTTGAGACCCAGGATCAAAACGCCGAAGATCATCATGATGATCGCGATGATGCTGGCCTCGCCCGTGTACTTACTGTTCAGAGAAATGTATTTGGTCGAGAGAGTTGTAAAATTCAAATAGTGAGGTACGGGATAGCTTCCCATTGCACTTCCGAACACGAGAAGGATGGTCGAAAGGATCGCCGGCTTGATCATGGGAAGGGTCACCTTGAACATGATCTTCCACTTCGGCGTGTCAAGGATCGTCGCCGCTTCCTCAAGGTTTGCGTCCATGTTTTTGAAAATGCCGCCGATCAGGATGTAGGCAAAGGGTGCGTAATGCAGTCCCAACACCATGGCGCTGGGGAAAAGCCCCTGACACCACCAAGCAGGCATATGCACGCCGAACAAGGATGCCAAAAGGCCGTCTGATGTTCCGGTTACGGCATTTGAGTAAAACATGTGCTGCCATACGACTGCAAGCGTCCACTGAGGCATGATGTAAGGGAAAATGAAGATCGAACTCAGATAGCGCTTGTACTTCATGTCGGTCCTTGTTACGAGGAATGCAAAAAGACCGCCGAAAAGTATTGAGATCACGCAGGTAAGCACGGAAAGGAACACAGTGTTGAGAAGGGGTGTCCAGAGGTTCTTTTTTGCCAGCTTACTTGTGAACAGATCCGTGTAATTGGCTATGGAATAGCCCGATACCTTGCCCGTCAGATGTTGATCGATGGTTCCGGGATGGATCTGGAAGGTATCCTTTATGATTGCGACAATGGGAGCCACTGTACTGAAGGTGAGGACGATCCCGAAAAGCAGAAGAATGATGTTCTGCGGTCTCGAGAACCAGGTTTTCACCTTGTTTTTAAAGATGGCTCGTTTGTCGGGCTTAACGGTTGTCATGCTAAACTTTCCTCCTAATTACCGAGCTGCTTTTCAAAAGGGTGCCTCCTTCCACAGGCGGCACCCTACTGTAATTCAGAATTAATTACTCAGCTTTGTAGTGATCGAGAACATCGATCCAGCTGCCGACTGTAAATGAAACTTCCGAGCAGTACTTGGGATCTTCAAGAACAAGTTCACCCTTGCCTTCCGATGTCCACCAGTCATAGCCTCTGTCGTTCTTTGCGGGATATTCTGTTCCGCCGGCTGTCGAATGATTGAACTTTGCCTCAATCTCCTGTGCAACCATGGGATTGGAAGAATAGCCGCCCATGTCCTTACCCCATGCCTCGAATCCGTCTTCGGTGCATGTCATGTAAGCGATGAAAGCGCATGCAGTCCAAGGAAGAGGGCTGTTCTTTGTGAGGAAGAGGTAATGGCAGTAACCGTAGCCGCCGATTCCTGTGTAGCCGTCCTGATAAGCCGCAACGTTGATGTTGTTTACGGAAACGCTTGCGGATTCCTTAACGGAACGAAGCTTTGAGTAAACAAGAAGTCCGGACTGATCCTTTGCGGAAGCATCTACGAGGATGTTGCAGATAGGGCCATCGTCTGTCTGCTCGTTGTAGCTGTTAACCCAGAGCTTGATCCATGCAAGAGCATATGCACCGTTTGCTCCGAGACCGAGATCCTTTGCATCCGTCTGCATTGCCTTGATAGTGGGCTCGAAGTAAGCCTTCTTTGTTGCATCAAGCTTGTCATATGCAGCCTTTAACCAGCCTGCGTACTTGTCCTGAGTGAGCATCATAAGGAAGTTCTTTCCTACGATCTCAGAATCTACTCCCATGAAGAGAGGATGAGATCCTTCGTAAACGAAATCCCAGCAGTTTGTGTAGGATGCGGAACCTGTGTTGTTGAACATGAACACCTTATTCAGTGTCTGTAAAGGAAGGAATCCTTCATACTTGGAGGGAGTGATAGCATTTGCTGCTGCCCATTCCTTCGGAATGTACGTTTTTAATATGCCTGTATCCACCATCTTGGTCTGGATCTGGTTACCGTCCTGGATAAGAGTCATTGCGAATGTGCCCTGGCTCTTAAGCGAATCGGATGAAAGCTGTTCAAAGATCTTGTTGTTCTTGGGCTGCTGCCACTCGAATTCCATGTTGTAGTTGGGATCGATGGTCTGCAGGTAAGCGATGAACTTGGGAAGTGCGGACTTTCCGCGGCTGGAGTTACCAACACCATAGAATGTCTTTCCGTTTGACTCTTCAATGGCTTTCTTTGCAAGTTCTTCCATGCTCATTCCCTGAGCTTCTTTGATGATCTTGTCAACAGCAGTCTCTTCTCCCTTAGACGTGCCGCCTGCCTTGTTACCGCAGCCTGCAAGAACACCTACTGCCATGGCGAAAACCAAAACAGTTGCTAATAACTTTCTCTTCATTTATCCTCCTTTTGCGACAAAAAATGTACTCATCGTCGCTTTGTTTGATGAGTACATTATAATTGTGCATATTGTATAATTTAATAAGGTAAAACTGATATTATTTGTAAAAAATGTACAAGTTCATCCCAACCCATTGATCTGATAATCCGAAGGTGTCCTTCCCGTCAGCTTTTTGAAGGTGTTCGAGAAGTAGGCAATATCCTGGTAGCCCACCTTTTCAGCCACTTCGTAGACCTTCACCTGAACATCTTTAAGATAATCCAAAGCCTTTCTGATCCGATAGCGTGTCAGGTAGTTGTTGATCCCCATTTCAGTCTCTGACTTAAAGAGGCGGCTCAGATGTCCGTCGCTCAGTCCCAGGCTTTCCGCCATTCCTCCCACCGAAAAGTCCGATTCGGCAAAGTGCTTCTCTATGTAATCGATGGCTTCCACTATGTAGCGGTTGGTAAATTCGCTCTTTTTCTTCAGTGGGATCATTTCCTCTTCCACATCCTTCTGTGATGCAGGCATATTGGGATGGAGGTGCAAAAGTCTCTGGATCGAAGCTTCCAGTTCACCGTCTTTGTAAGGTTTCAAAAGGTAATCCGAAACTCCCAGTCTCACTGCCTGGCGTGCATATTCAAAATCGGAAAATGCCGTCAGAAAGATCACCTTTACTCCCGGTTGCTTTTCCAGAAGCTTGCCCGCAAAAGTTATGCCGTCCATAACCGGCATTTTGATGTCGGAGATCACAAGATCCGGCTTCACTTCCCTTGCCACTTCAAGCGCCGCCTGTCCGTCTGCGGCTTCACCCACCACTTCGCAGCCGATGAGCCCCCAATCCGTCTCATTCTTAATGCCGCTTCTTACATATTTTTCATCATCTACTATCAAAACTCTTGTAATTCCCATAATCTTCTCCAAAAATGACACCCTGCCCTCGTCCCCAAAGTGTCAAAAAATGAATCTTTGGTGACGGGGTTAGGAGTTCATTTCGGTGCAGTATGCAAAACCGGTAAACTTATTGTGATCACAGTTCCCCCGGTCTCGGGCCTTTCGGCGCTCACGCCATACTCCTTCCCGAAATAGATTCTTATTATCGTGTTCACATTCGCAAATCCGAGATGGCCTTTAAGCGCTTCCGGATCGTCGTTTTCCAATGCTTTGATCATTTCGTCGCTGATTCCGCGGCCATTGTCCGAGATCGTGATCTTCAGCTTTTCCTCTTCTCTCATGGCATCAATGCATATGTGCCCGTGAGACATGCCTTCAAAGCCGTGTATGATGGAGTTTTCCACCATGGGCTGAAGGATCAGCTTTGGTACATACAGGTTTTCCAGCTCACGTGATACCCGGATATCCGCATCAAAAGACTCATCAAACCTGATCTTCTGGATTTCGCAGTAGTTTCTTACTGTTTCGAGCTCATCTTTAAGACAAATGAACTGATCCGCCGAAATGCCGGTCCTTAGCAGCACCGCAAGTGAAGTTGAAAGTGTTGCCACTTCCGGAACCTGATTTGCTTTTGCAACCCATTTTATAGTATCAAGAGTATTATACAGAAAATGCGGATTAAGCTGCGCCTGCATCATTTCGATCCTTGCGGTGTTCAGTCTTTTCTGCGCCTCCACACGTTCATTTATCGTATCCTTCAGCTGAGCCGTCATCTTATTAAAGCCTGAAGCCAGCTGTCCGAATTCATCATCTCTCGCAATTTCGACCTTGGTATCAAAATCGCCCTTTCTGAAATGCCTCATTGCTCCCGACAGCGTGTTTAAAGGCTTTGTAACATATCCGCTTATGACCGATGCAATAACAAGGCATATTATCACTCCGACCACCACCATCGCTCCCACGATGCGATAGCCGGTTTGAACCGCCGCCGGCTCAAAGGCAGGGGGCGTAATGTATATGCACAAAAGGCCGTTTCCGACTTCCGAAATGTAAATGTTGTTTGCGGAATTTTCGTTATACTTTTTTCCGCTAAAAAGATTACTGCGGATCAGTTCCAGATCCTTCCCGTCCCCGGCCGCTCCTATCTCACAAACCGGTCTGAAACGGCTGTTGGCAAAAACAAAACCGTCCCGGGCGTTGATCAGCCCCTTTAGCGAATTTTCCACATCCTCTCCTGAAATTCTTATCAAGGCATATCCATTCTCAGGCTTTTCAACTACTTTCATCGCCATCAGAAGTTCAGTCCCGTATTTCGTCTTCCGTGCCGAATCCACCGCATAAACAACCACTCCCGGATGCTCGGATGCTTCGCGAAGGATGGAATAATCCTCCGGCAAATGCCTGTGTTCTCCACCCTGAGCCGTACTGAAAATGCAATCTCCTTTAAGGAAAAGCTCAACCGTCGCATAATCCCTTATTTGTGAAGTGGTTTCATAAAGAGCCGTATAAACGGTCTGAGAATTAATTTCCTGTCCCGAAAGTGCCAACATGATCGTGTCGTTTCTTTGTATGAACGCCAAAGTTTTTTCGGACTTACGAAGCATATCAGCGATCTGCGCCGTCAAAACTTTTTCCTGCTCGCGATCCATCTCCTCGTGAGCAATTTTAATGCGTTCCTGAAACCCTCGTATCGTTAATGTACCAACCAGAACGATCATGAACGAAGTAACGGATGCGAAGATCCAAAACAATTGTCTTTTAAACGAACGGCCGATAAACCCTTTAAGCTTCATTTTTTTGCCCCGGAGATCAACTCATCCCAGAGTTCAAAAACTCTGCTTTCATTTTTGGCCGAATCTTCGATATCAAAATCTATTCTTTTGATCATCCCGAATTCCTCAGGAAGCTCCACATCCATTCTGACCGGTCTGCGTTTAAATTCCTCCATAGCATAGGTCTGCGTTTCCCGGGCAACTATAAAATCAACAAATCTTCCGGCATTATAGCTGTGAGGGGCATTTTTCACCATTCCGCAACCATCCGGTACAGCACTGGTTCCGTCGCTTGGATAGGTCATCGCAATATCATACCCTTCCGCGATCTTCTTCCTGGCGGTTTCCTCAAGAGTGATACCTACAAGACAGTTTCCGTTAGACACATAAGGAATGATCTCCCCGGAGGATGAAAGTATCTTCCCGTCAAGAAGATCTGCCAGTTCCTTTACAACCTCCTGTGCGGTTTCGTTTTTCAGCTGCATAACGGTCGATATGATCGTATAACTTGTCCCTGATTTATGAATGTCAGCAAAAGCGATCTTACCCTTCCATTTTTCGTCCAACAGTTCAGACCAGCTTTTCGGAGCATCCTTTTCCGACACCAGCTTATTGTTATACACAAAAACCAAAGGTAATTCGGTAAAAGGCGTCCAATGATCGCCCTCCGAAAGAAATTCCGGATCCAAACGTTCCTTTTCAGTGGTTGCATATGGCATAAAGCAATCCTTTGCCGCTTCGTAGCTTTCTATGCCTCCTCCGAACATTACATCACACAGGCCTTTTTCCGATGCTTCCTTTAAATTTCCAAAAAGTTCTGCCGTTCCTCCTGTTTTGACCGTAACGCATATGCCTGTTACCGCCTCAAATTCCTGTATTATCGGAAGGTAAACCTCTTCCTTGTGAGATGTGTAAACGATCAGCTGATCGTCCGAAGGAACGCTGTACTTTTCGGAAATATAGGAAACAGCCGCTTTTCGTTCATCATTACCGCAACCGGTGGCAGTGAGAACAAGCGCCGCCAGAATGCATATGCCTTTTTTAAAAAAGTCGGACTTCAATGGGCTCTCCTTTGTAATATGCTGTTACTTAATATCTGTTATGTACTTTTTCCGCAAACACGAGAATGTCCTTGAATTCCACTTTTTCGCCGTTATCAAGCGTCGCGTGTCCGGTCATTCTTCCAAAGACCTGATGCTGATCGGAAACGATCACCTTGAAATCCATCTTTGCGAAGCGGTCGAGAACGGGAACGAAGTCGGCTTCGAAGCGTCCGTCGGAAGATGTCATGTGCCAGGGCTTCATGTATTCCGGAGAATTCATATCCTTAAAGGAAACGTCGTTGGGAATTCCAAAATCCACATCATCCAGCTTGTGAGCAACGCCGTCTATGAACACGATGTTTTCGCTGGCGGCAGCTGTGTTTCCGAAACCGTACCCTATGTTAAAACCGAAATCATGTCCGTTCACCTTTGCATTGCCGTTTCCCCAGTACCAGGTGTTGTCGTAGGTCCAGACGCCACGTCCCCAGTCCAATGTTCCGTAATCGGACTCAGGATTGAATTTGTAGGTCTTGCCGTCAAACGTCACTTCTCCGCTTGCAGGCATACAATTGATCTTTTGGTTGTAGTAAAAATGCTTGTCCTTGTCCCAAGGCGTCGCGATGACCATGGTGTCCATCTCAGGCTGCTTCAATGTAATGTCCGCCGTCAGCTGCTTACCCTCAAAAAAGTTATCAAAAGTGCAGGTCAAACGCCTCTCGCCCGGTGTCTTTTCAAATTTCATCTTAAGGCGCTTGTCCTCATACTTCACGTCGCCCTCGTCCGAAGTCTCGGGAAGATGCAGCTTTCCCATGGGGAAAACGTTCAGGATCGTTTCAGTGTGCTCATGCGCGGTTCCCTCGTCCAAATGAATGAGCGACGCAGACTGCAGTCCCACGTAACCGTCATCGGAGATCGTAAACGCTGCGGCAAAGCTCTCTGTCCCGTCCTTCTTTCCGTCATGGATCACGATGTAGTAGTCCCATTCCTTGATGCGGAACTTCGGCGCTTTGATCGCGCTTCTTGTATAGTCCCATTTCAGACTTTTTGCCCATCCGGGTTCCTTTAGATTCCCGCTTTCATTTAAAAGCGGTGTTTTCTCCACAACCTCATGATTTCTCATACCTTCTTCCTCCCTTTACAGTGCCTTGTGCCCGCTTCCCAGTTCAAAATGGTATTTCACGATTCCAAGATCCACCCGGCTGAACACGCCTCCGTTGTCGATGAGCTCAACAGAGCCGTCCTTATTCAAACAGATCGTGAACTTCTGCTGATTCATGGCAGTGGGCGCCAAAAGCGCTGCCTCAACGCCTTCGCGGAACCAGTCCGGCGCCTGCTCCGCGCCCTTCGCGCCATCCGCATCGCCAAAAACTTCCGTCACATCCTCAAAGCTCTTGGTCTTTCTCGCTTTGCCCTGCGTTTCGCCGTAACCGACCGCGATCGCGATCACAGTCCTTTCGCCGTTTTCCGCAGGCATCAGCTTTTCCGCCTGCTTCCTGCTGAACATCCCCACCCAGCAGGTGTTGAGCCCAAGCTGCTGGATGTACAGCACCAGCTTTTCGCCGTAATACCCCACGCGCTGCTCCAGATCATCGGAATCAGCCCCCGAGCATATGATTGCTGAAGGCGCCGATCCGAGACCGGACATGCGGCTCAAAAAACTTCTGAAGGTTTTTCCCGCATCCTCAGAAAAGTGAATATTAAGACTGCCTTCTTTATTAAGTTCCCCGATCTTCTCTTGAATGAGAGCGATCTTGTCTTCTTCTATCTTCTTGTCCAAATAATTGCGTACAGAATGTCTCTGTATCATTGCTTCTTTTTCACTTATCATCTTATCCTCCTTTGGACCGATTCAGCCGATCATCTTTTTGTCATTATAAAATATTTCATCTAAAAATTAAAGCCCTGAATGAACCCCTAACCCAAAGGCTCACCCTGCATCACCCCACACACCATAGGCTCACCGCAAATTGTCACAACACCCATAAAGTGCCACAAACCGCCCAAAACAGCTCATCGCCAAATATCTCACTGCGTTGTCAACCACAAAAAAACAGCGGCCGTGCAACGACCGCTTAAATTTATTTTGCAATGAACAACACGCCCAAAGTTCCCGGGCCGCAATGAGATGAGATCACAGAGCCTGCGTCTGTTTCATGGATCTCCTTAAAATGATGGAGGCTTTCAAGGTAGCTTCTTACGGATTCCACGATTTCCGGATCGCAGGGCGAATGAGTGATGAACACTCTTCCGGGATCCGCATTCTTAAGAGCTTCTTCCATATCTGAAACATAGTCTGTCACAAACTTTTCGGGCTTACCGCGATACTTTTTCTCCGGATGCATGGCTCCGTTTTCCACGGCGATACGGGGATGAAGCTTCAATGCCGATCCGAAGAAAGCCGCAAGCCCTGAGCATCTGCCGCCTCTGTGAAGATAGGTCAATGTGTCGATCACGAAGCTTGCTCTCACCTTATCGGTGATCTTTGCGATCTCCGCAGCGATTTCCCTGCCGCTCTTTCCCGCCTCAGCCAGCTCAGCCGCGCGAAGCACCTGAAGGCCTATGCCTGTGGAAAGATTTGCCGAATCGATGACGAAAACTCTGTCGCTCATTTCCGCGGTTTCAACAGCCAGACGGCAGTTGTTGAAGCTGGCGGACATGGAGGATGAGATCGTAAAGATCACGTACTCGTCGTCACTGTCCTTGTCCAGAAACTTCATTATGTCGTCAACGCTCGGAGCCGCTGTTTTCGGTGTCTGCCCGTGCGCATCGGACCACTTGAAAATGTCCGCGGGATGAATGTCCACGCCGTCCTTGAACTCATCGTTTCCGAGATTCACATAGAGCGGGATGATCCCAATGTTGAATTTTTTTATAAGGTCCTGCGACAGATCGCATGTGCTGTCAGAAAGAATTTTAACCATGTTTTTCTCCGATCCTGTTAAATTAAGGAATTTAACCCCCGTACCTGTGTTAAAAAAGCTCCACCGCCTGTAGCAGTGGAGCAAGCTTCAATCTAATATATCAGATTATCAGAGATTGTGCAAGACGCGAAGAATCTACTTCTGTAAAGCGACCATGCGGGCATATGCACCCTGTTTCGCCTCCTATTCCCCGGGCGAACCTGCACTCTTCTTTACCGGGAGCCGCAACATTCATGGCTTTTTCGTCACTCGCACGTATATCCGGGCTCTTTGTACAAAAATTTGCTGTCGCCCACGATCTTTTTGTCCCAGACTTTACTTTTCCAGTCCTCCTTGTCGACTTCCTTGATCGCAATCGAAACGCTCTTTAATTCGCAGCCCAAAGTTTCCGCAATATCATTTGCAATCTTTTCTGCGCATTTCTTCTTTTGCTCCTCCGTTCTTCCCGGGAAGCACTCGATCTCTACATGTGGCATAAATCCTCTCCTTTCGATCGTTCATCGATCCTTGTTTTTTATGTGAACTGTCAATGACGTTCGCATTCTTCGCTGCCTGCTCATTTCACAATCCGCTTACATTTCGCCCAGCTTCGGAAAAGGCACAACATCCGGCGCGGGAGAAACATGCTCTCCGACCATCTTTTCCATCCAGACCATGTTGTACCAGCGTTCGAACTTGTAGCCGCACTTGTGGAACGTCCCCACGAGCTTGTAGCCCTTCTTTTCGTGGAACCGCACGCTGTCAAAAGTGAGGTACTCGTCCTCATTTCCGTCGGGGACAGAAATGCATGCGTTGACATTCAGGATGTTCATTTTTTTGAGATCCGCCTCCAGCGTGTCCAGCAGCAGGCTTCCGACGCCTGTGCGCCTTGCCTCCTTCGCCACATAGATCGACGTCTCGATGGAATGATCGTAGGCCGCA
>JAILNG010000124.1 GCA_024691875.1 Lachnospiraceae bacterium
TATTTATCAACAATCTCTACTATAGCCCTGCTTCCTTTAGGAACATCTATTATCTTTCCAACTGAAACTAATAGCCATTCGAGATTGTTTATTTTAACAAGGCTGAAAACTACTCGACCAGGATAAAAATTGCGCTGATTTTTTCCGTACCATCCCCAATACAAGAAATCATCAAATTTGCCGCTAGCCTTTTCTTCATCTGAATATTTTAGCCATACATCTATACAATTTTTTCCGCCCTTACCTTCAGTCATGTTGGCTTCAATCTTACTATTATTAATCTCCTCATCGGTGAGCCCAAACAATTCACTTAAGCGAAGTTCCATATAAACCTCCTTCTCCAAGAAACTATATCAATCCGAAATGCTCGAATGCCTCCTTGATAGCCTTTTCCTTGTCAGGTGGGCATATCAGATTCTTACTCTTACCCTCTCCAACATTATAATTAGGTCGCTTATCGAGTCCAAATTTAGTTTTTATTTGTCCAATATAAAGGCTCGAAACATTAAGCCCATGCTTTTCCTCGATATATTTCTTAATCTCAGCATATGTAGCTCTACCGCCTTTGTTTTCAATCTTTTCAACGTCCAAATCTATATCAACATATCCATCAACTTTTTGTGCACCTAAAAGAACAATCGTCTCTACATGCCCCGTTCTGCTGAACATGTCCACGGGTTGAATAACTTTCGGTGAATATCCGTGCTGCATAAGGTACTTCACATCCCTCACCTGAGTTTCGGGACTACAGGAGATGTAGACGATGCGTTCCGGAGCGGCTGTGCATACGGCGTTCAGGAACTTTTCGTCACTGCCCGATCTGGGGGGATCCATAAAAATTATATCCGGATTTGTCTTTTTAGCATCTTTTTCAAGAAACTCTCCCGCATCTCCCTCTAAAAATTCTACATTTGTAGCATCGTTTATCTTTGCATTTTCTTTTGCATCCCTAACAGCATCTTTGTTGATCTCAACTCCGATCACCTTACCTGCCTTTTTTGCTGCGATCAACGAGATTGTTCCGATACCCGAATAGGCATCTATAACCGTATCGGAAGGTTGGATGTCCGCGAGGTCCACGGCTGTATTGTAAAGCTTCTCTGTCTGCTTCGGGTTTACCTGATAAAATGACTTGGGCGAGATCTTAAAGGTACATCCGCAGAGTTCATCTGTGATGTAGCCTTTTCCGAAGATCACGTTATCTTTGTTTCCCAGGATCATTCCGGTTTTTCCGGGATTTATGTTGTGAATGATAGTTTCTATGCATGGATGCTTCTTTGTCAGTGTCTGAACAAAGCGGGATTTATCCTTGAATTCCGGGACTCCCGTTACCAAGACAAGCATCACTTTTCCTGTCTTTTGAGCCACACGGATGTAGGCATGGCGGAGCACTCCTGTTCTTGTGTCCGGATCGTAGCTTCTGGTCCCTGTCAGTCTCATAAGGTCGAGGATCGTCTTTATAATAGAATTGGCTATGGGATTCTGGATCAGACAATCGCTGCAATTGACCACTTTTCTTGTGTTTTCTTCATACATTCCGGCGATCTGCCTGATGTCGCCCCTGCCCCTTTTTTCAAAACTGAAGCTGGCATAGATCTTGTTTCTGTAATGTTCAAAATTGTCATTTTTAATGATAGGAAGTTGCAAAACATTTATATCCTGATATAATTTCTTAACCTTTTCACTTTTGAACTTCAACTCTGAATCATAGGACATGTGTTGTAAATTACAGCCACCACACTTGTCGTATACAGGGCACTTGACAGGTACTCTTTCCTTTGAAAGTTCAAGTACATCCACAAGCCTTGCTCCCGTTCCTTCTTTTTTATATACCAGTTCTATCGTACATTTTTCCCCGGGTAGTACTCCCGCAACTTCAAAGTTTGAATTATTGAAGGTTACAAGTCCGTTTCCCGAAGGTAATAATTCTTTACATCTTACTGTGTACTGTTTTGCCATGACTGACTCCTTATAATACTTGTTTTATATGCCCGGTTGCCGGGAAACTTATCCCTTAGCACACTTTTTTTCCCAATTATGATCTTTTTTAGTATACACCCAAAACTTACACTTGACTACTTTAACGGATTGAATTATTATACATTTCAAATGATTTTCAAAGGAGAAAACTATGGCTAAGTACAAGATTAACACCACATGTGTACAAGGCGGATACACTCCCGGAAACGGAGAGCCCCGTCAGATCCCTATCGTTCAAAGTACAACTTTTAAATACAACACAAGCGAAGACATGGGAAAGCTCTTCGACCTTGAAGCAAGCGGCTATTTCTACACCAGATTGCAGAATCCCACAAATGACTTCGTGGCCGCAAAGATCTGCGAGCTCGAAGGCGGTACTGCAGCAATGCTCACTTCTTCGGGACAGGCTGCCAACTTCTTTTCGATCTTCAACATTGCTTCCTGCGGCGATCACGTCGTTGCTTCCTCCTCCATCTACGGCGGAACCTTCAACCTCTTCGCTGTTACAATGAAGAAAATGGGCATCGACTTCACTTTCGTTGCTCCCGACTGCACCGATGAAGAATTGAACGCCGCATTTCAGCCCAACACCAAGGCTGTATTCGGGGAAACCATCGCAAACCCCGCTCTTACCGTTCTTGACATTGAGCAGTGGGCAAATGCCGCTCATGCACATGGCGTTCCTTTCATTATAGATAACACATTCGCTACACCTGTTAACTGCCGTCCCATCGAGTGGGGTGCTGACATCGTAACCCATTCCACAACCAAGTACATGGACGGTCACGGCGCTGCGGTCGGCGGATGTATCGTAGATTCCGGAAAATTCGACTGGATGGCTCATGCCGACAAGTTCCCGGGACTTTGCACTCCCGATGATTCCTATCACGGTATCACCTACGCAACCAAGTTCGGAAATGCAGGTGCCTTCATCACCAAGGCAACAGCTCAGCTCATGCGTGACTTTGGTTCGATCCAGTCTCCTCAGAATGCTTTCATCCTCAATCTCGGACTTGAAAGCCTCCACGTTCGTATGGCAAGACATTGCGAGAACGGTCAGGCTGTTGCGGAGTTCCTTTCCAAGCATCCCAAGATCGAGTACGTAAATTACTGCGGACTTCCCGGAGACAAGTACCACAAGGTTGCTGAGAAGTACCTTCCCAACGGTTCCTGCGGCGTTGTAAGCTTCGGTCTTAAGGGCGGACGTAAGGCTGCGGAAGTCTTCATGAAGAATCTGAAGCTCGCTGCCATCGAAACCCACGTTGCAGATGCAAGAAGCTGCTGTCTCCATCCCGCAAACGCAACTCATCGTCAGATGACCGACGAACAGCTGGTTGCATGCGGCATTTTCCCCAACCTCGTTCGCTTCTCCTGCGGACTTGAAGACAAGGAAGATCTCATCGCAGACATCAGCCAGGCACTTGACAAGGTTCAGGA
>JAILNG010000160.1 GCA_024691875.1 Lachnospiraceae bacterium
CCGCTTGCATTTGTCGCGATCACGGTGCTTGCCTTTAACTTTTTGGGAGACGGCCTCAGAGATGCGGCTGATCCGTATAAATAGGAGGCTCTATGGAAAATAACAACAAAAAGATTCTCGAAGTAAAGGATCTTAAGATACAGATCAAAATGGATGAGGGCCTTCTGACACCTGTAAGAGGAGTGAACTTCTCCGTCTACGAGAACGAAACCCTGGGACTGGTCGGAGAGTCCGGCTGCGGAAAAAGCCTCACCTGTAAAGCAATCCTGGGAATTAACGGCAAAAAGGCCCATGCATCGGGAAACATTGATTATTACAAAGACGGCGAAGTGATGAATCTTCTGAACCTTAAGGCTGACGGCGAAAAGATCAGAAGTATCAGAGGAAAGCAGATCTCGATGGTGTTTCAGGAACCCATGACTTCGTTTTCACCTTTGTTCACCATAGGAAGCCAGATGACGGAGACAATCAGGCTGCATATTACAAAGGATAAAAAAGAGGCACGTGATATTGCGATAGATATGATGAAGAAAGTAGGCATATCAAATGCGGAGAAGCGATTTACCCAATATCCGCACGAGTTCTCGGGCGGTATGCTTCAGAGAGCGCTGATCGCAACTTCATTGGTCTGTCATCCGAGGCTGCTTATCGCAGATGAACCCACAACAGCACTTGATGTAACGATCCAGGCGCAGATCCTTGAGCTTATGCAGCAGCTTCAAAAGGATTACGGAATGGGTATTCTTTATGTTACCCACGATCTCGGAACCGTTGCGAAGATCTGTGACAGAGTCATAGTGATGTATCTTGGAAAAATAGTCGAAATGGCATCCGTGAAAGACCTTTTTCACAACCCGATCCATCCCTATACCAGAGGCCTGATCGGCTCGGTTCACAAGATCGGCGGCAAAAAAGAAAGACTGTATTCGATCGACGGAACTGTTCCTCTTGCAATGAACCTTTCGGATATTTGCGGCTTTGAGGACAGATGTACATACAAATGTGATGCCTGCAAGGGATGCGAACCGGAGCTTA
Source organism: Lachnospiraceae bacterium (assembly GCA_024691875.1). Lineage (GTDB taxonomy): Bacteria > Bacillota > Clostridia > Lachnospirales > Lachnospiraceae > RGIG3528. Next base: position 1,036 of record JAILNG010000160.1, read on the forward strand.
CGGAAGTTTCCGAAGGGCATTTTGTGGCTTGCTATCGCGGAGGTGAATTTGCAAACGGAGGGCAGAAGAATGTCTGAAGTCATCTTAAAAGTAAATAATATGTGTAAGTACTTTGAATCCAAAGGAGTTACCATCAGAGCCGTAAACGACATCTCGTTCGAGATCGAAAAGGGCGAGACTGTGGGCATAGTCGGAGAATCCGGCTGCGGAAAAACCACACTGGGTCGTACTATAGTCGGAGCGTATGTTCCGAGCTCGGGCTCTGCCGAATACACGGCAGCGGACGGAGAAGTGTACGATCTGAGCAGTATTGACAAAAAGAAGATGAAGGAACTTCGCAAGGAGATCCAGATGATCTTTCAGGATCCTTATTCTTCACTGGATCCGAGAATGACGGTGTTTGACATTATCTCCGAACCGTTAAGGGCAAATTTTAAACTGAAAAAAGAGGAGATAGAAGAAAAAGTCAAGTTTATAGCAGAAAAAGTCGGGCTTAAAACCGAATTCCTGAAGCGTTACCCTCACGCCTTTTCGGGCGGTCAGAGGCAAAGGATCGGAATTGCCAGAGCACTTGTCATGTATCCCAGACTGATCATATGCGATGAAGCCGTTTCCGCGCTGGACGTTTCCGTTCAGGCGCAGGTGGTGAATCTTTTGAAGGATCTTCAAAAGGATATGGATCTTACATACATTTTTATCAGTCATGACCTCTCCGTAGTGGAACACATTTCAGACAGAGTGGGAGTAATGTATCTGGGCAGAATGGTGGAGTACGCCGATACCGCATCCATTTTTGAAAAACCCATGCATCCCTACACAGAGGCTCTCTTGTCTGCTGTGCCCATTCCGGATCCCGATATGAACAATGAAAGAATCCCTCTGGCGGGAGAGATTCCCAATCCCGCCAATCCTCCCAAGGGCTGCCCTTTCCACACGAGATGCCGTTATTGCACTGAAAAATGCAAAACGGAAGTTCCGGAATTCAAAGAAAGAGAAAAAGGACATTTCGTAGCCTGCCATCTGACTGATACATCAATGATAAAAGGCATAATAAAACAACAGGAGGGGATGTGAACATGAAAAAAATAGTTGTTTTCATCGACAGCGGTGATACACTGATCGATGAAGGAACTGAGATTAAAACAGAGGACCTGACCGTGATACATGCAAAAATGATAGACGGAGCGAGAGAGGCGCTTACAACACTTCATGACCTGGGGTATAAGATAGCTCTTGTGGCAGACGGAACAAAAAGGTCCTTCGACAACATTTATGATGAACAAAAGCTTCAGTACTGCTTTGATGCAAAAGCCATATCGGGTGAAATAGGGCATGAAAAGCCGCATGAGAGCATGTTCAGGACTGCAATGGATGCTTTGGGACTTACGGATGATGATAAACACCGGATCGTAATGATCGGAAATAACATAAAACGTGATATTGTAGGTGCAAAGAGAATGGGGATCAGATCCGTTCTCATCACATACAGTCCCAGATACAACATGATACCCGAAAATGCGGAAGAAACTCCGGATTTCACCATTTCAAGCCCCAAGGAACTTGTGGAACTTATAGAAAGGCTGAATAACGAGATCTCCGATCAAAAGAGGTAGAGGATGAACACGAACCTGAAAAAAAACACAGTCGTACAGATCAGTGAACGATCACATCTGAACATTACGTTTAATCTGCTGAGTTGCGGAAATTGCGATGTTTTGGAGGATGAAAGTATGAACATCGGTAATTCTGATGTCTTTACGCTCTGTTACATTAATGAAGGCAGCGGATCCATTAATGTAAGGCATCTGATCAAACACCTGGACAGAGGGGATATGTTTGCATGCTTTCCCGGCGAGATTTCGGCCATTACGAATAACGGTCGGGAAAAAATGAACATCACCTGGGTTTCTTTTTCAGGTTATCTCATCGAAAACTATCTTAAAAGGGCAGGAGTCACCGCGATCCATCCTTCCGTGGATGATCCGGAAGGGTATCTGGGGCAGAAGATGTCTCATCTCTATTCGACATCAATGAAAATGCCGAATCGTTATTGCAAGATGGTAGCGGACCTTTACAACATTTTCGGTTATCTTCTTGATCGCTCGGCACAGCGTTCTTTTGTGGATGAGGACATGAACGCGGAATTCTATGCCTTATCCGCTATTGATTATGTGGAAAGAACCTGTGACAAAGGGCTGACTGTGGAAGAACTTGCCGAAAACATGAAATTGAGCCGCAAGGAACTGGATCGTGTCTTTTCTTCGGTTTTGAACATTTCTCCCAAGAAATACATTATTTCCGTAAGAATTGAGAGAGCCTGCACAGCACTGAGAAAGACATCGGATTCCATCGCCGAGATCGCGGAAGCGGTCGGATACGCAAACCAGTTCTATTTTGCAAAAGAATTTAAAAGATTGACGGGTATGACGCCCAGTCAATACAGAAACAGCAACGTGAACGTTGAGATCAAGGAATTTGCTTCCATGACCCCTCCGCTTAACAATAACAGATACGATGTGAGGGTCATCGGAGAAGTGGAAAGAACAGGCAAAACTGATAATACAAAGAATACATTCTGAATTTCGGAGGATCAACAATGAAGATCACTTACTACGGAACAGCGGCAGGAGAAGGCTGGCCCTGCATTTTTTGCGAATGTGAACTGTGCAGAGAAGCTCGAAGACTGGGAGGAAAAAACATAAGGACAAGATCCCAGTCACTTATCAACAACGATCTTTTGCTGGACTTTCCACCTGATAACATGCTCCATGCAAACATTTACGGGCTGGACTTTAAGAAGGTCGACTACCTGTTTGTGACGCACGATCATTCGGATCACTTCTTTGCCACGGATCTGGAACTTCTGAGAGAGCCTTACACACACGGCAGAAAAAAAGGCCTTAAAGTTTACGGACCGGAGAATGTCGGAAAAAAGATCGAACTTCTTGTCCCTGAGCCCGGAGACAACGATCCACGTTTTATTTATGAGAGAGCCGTTCCTTTTAAAACGATATGCGTCGGTGATTATGAAGTGACGCCACTTCTAGCCAGACATGACAGAAATCAGGAGTGCCTGATCTACCTCGTGAGAAGCGTGAAAGAGGATAAGACTGTGCTTTATTGCCACGACACCGGTTCCTTCCCGCAGGAGACCTTCGACTTCATAGTGAACTATCCTCACAAACTGAACCTTGTGAGCCTCGACTGCACTCAGGGAGAGCAGAAGGACGGGGACTATCACATGGGATTTGTTGATGCGTGCGCGGAAAAAGAGAGACTTTGTCAAGCAGGCATATGCACGGCGGACACCCTTTTTGTTTTAAATCATTTTTCACATAACGGAAGGATCCTGCATGACAGGCTGGTGGAAATGGCAAAAGAAAAAGGTATGCTGGTTTCGTATGACGGGCTGGCAATCGAATTTTGATTTTGGAGGCAGAAATGCTTGAAAAAAGACAAACAGAACAAATGATGTTTAAACTCAGAAGGCTTAAGGACATGACGGAGAAACTCCTGTTCTTAAAGGTAGATGAAGTAGAGGCTTCCGCATTTCAAACCCGGGAGAGATTCTGCGAAGTGCCGGACAGGAGCAGATTTGAACGATGCCCGAAGGGCAGTTCTTTTGAGGGCGAGGAAAGCTACACATGGTTCCTCGCAGACTATAGGATACCTGAAAAACTTAAAGGAAACGGGCTTTTCGTAAAACCGCTGATCGACGGATACGAAGGCCTTTTGTTTGTTAACGGAGTTCCTTCGGGCTCTTTTACAAACAAGATAAATGTGGGAGGCCACGGAAATCATTATTGTAGCCTTTTTACAAAAGGTTCCGGTCAGGGAGAGAGGTTTGAACTTGCAATCGAGTACTATGCCCATCATTATGTGGCCGGGACTTCTCCTTTTGAAGACAACAGAGATGAAAAATTTGTCGTTAATTATTCGGGGATCGATATCTGTGTAAAGAATGAGAGAATATGGGATTTTTACTTCAATCTTTACATTGCGTGCCAGATCGCCGATCATGCCGGACATGATGTCTTCAGGCAGAGCGATGTCCTGAATGCACTTAAAAAAGTGCATGAGACGGTGTACTACGACATTGAAAATGTGGACAGGGAAATCTTTTATGAAGCATGTGAAAGGGCAAATGAGATCTTAAAAGAGGTTCTTGCGGTAAAGAACTCAGAGTCTGCTCCCCATGCGGGACTGGTGGGCCATTCTCACATGGACACCGCATGGCTTTGGAATAAAAAAGAGACCTTGAAGAAATGTGCCAGAACATATGCAAACACGCTGAGCCTTATGGAGCAGTATCCGGATTATACATTCATTCAAAGCTCTTCCTATCACACAGATCTTATAAAGAAAAACTATCCTTCGCTTTTTGAGAAGATGAAGGAAAAGATACTTGAAGGCAGATACGAGCCCAACGGCGGTGTCTGGGTGGAATGCGACTGTAACATCCCAACGGGAGAAGCGATGGTGAGGCAGTTCGTCTGGGGACAGAGGTACACAAAGGAAAATTTTGGTTATCTTTCGGATGCTTTCTGGCTTCCGGACACCTTCGGGTACAGCGCCGCGCTCCCGCAGATCATGGTGAAATGCGGCATCAGGTACTTTCTGACAACAAAGATCGCATGGTGCGATACCACGGAATTCCCCTATGATACTTTTATATGGAAGGGGATTGACGGAAGCAGGGTCCTTGCACATTTCAACAGGACTCATGTCTGGCCCGATCCGAAATGCCTGATCACGGATGTAACGTCTTCCGCCGGAATAAAAGACAAAAGAGTAACCGACAGTCGCCTCATTGCCTATGGATACGGTGATGGAGGCGGCGGTCCCGAATTTGAAATGATAGAAGTTGCGGAAAGGCTGAAGGACTGCGACGGTGTTCCGAAAACCGAGCATACGACCGTGAGCGGATTTATGCATGAGCTTGAGAAGAACGTTGTTGAGCCCTCCGTTTACACGGGAGAACTCTATCTTGAACTTCACAGAGGGACACTTACAAACAAGCATGAGATTAAGAGAAACAACAGAAAAGCGGAGGTCAATCTCCACAATCTGGAGTATTTAACGGTGAGAAATGCGGTCAGATTTTCAAAAACCGCATCCGATGAAAAGATCAGACCGAGAGTTGCGGAACTCCTTGTGAACCAGTTCCATGACATATTGCCCGGAACGTGCATAGGAAGTGCGCATGACGAATGCTTCGAAGAAATGGGAAATATGCTCAGGGAGAGTTCTGCAGAGATCTGCAGATTGCTTAATGATGAAGATCAAAATGCCAAAAGAGCAGGCGATCTTTACGTCAAGGTTGAGAACACGCTCGGGTTTGACAGAAACTTACCCGTCTATGTTGATGTTCCCGATGGCATGATGCCGGCCGACGGATACAAATGCCAGAAGATCACAGATCTTGACGGAAGAGAAAGATACGTGATCCGTGGACTCAATGTTCCGGCCTACGGAAATGTCCTTGTAAAAACGAAGAAAGAAGAATGCAATGCTTCCGACAGTGTATTTCAATACAACGGACATGTACTCGAGACTCCTCTTCTTAAGCTCACTTTTGATGAAAACGGCTTCATCGCTTCCTGCATTGACAAAGAAGCGGGCAGGGAACTGAGAGGAGACGGGCATCCGTTCAACTCTTTCCTCTTAGCGGAAGATGTTCCGGTAGATTACGACAACTGGAACATAGATGCGGACATAGAATGCAAGTTTCAGCCCACGGCCCGGCTTCTGTCGGAAAAGGTCGTTGCTGACGGAAACTGTGAATTCAGAATCAGAAGGGAGTACAGCCTTACGGAAAAGTCCTCTCTCGTTCAGGACATGATCCTTTGGGCAGACAGCAGACAGATAACCTTTGAAACGATCATGGACTGGAATGACGATCACAGATTGTTAAAGGTCGCTTTCGATACAAATGTAAATTCGGAATATGCCCGCTGTGAAACCCAGTTTGGCTGTGTTAAGAGACCTACTACAAGAAACACCGCCGAGCAGAAAGCAAAGTTTGAAGTCAGCACTCACAAGTACACGGACATTTCCGAGCCCGGTTACGGCGTCAGCCTTTTAAATGACTGCAAGTACGGTATCTCAGTGATCGGCGGAGCTTTGCGGCTTTCTCTTCATAAGGGCGGTAATCGTCCCGATGTAAGAGGAGATAAGGGAAAACACAAGGTAACATATGCCTTTTTGCCTCATGAAGGCGGCTTCAACGCAAAGAATACGGTGCTTCCGGCCTATGAGCTGAACTTCCCTGTCCTGACTCATACTGTGTCCTGCAGCGCAGATGACAGCTTCAGCCTGATCCGGAGCAACAGAGCAAATGTGATGATCGAAACCGTGAAACCTGCCGAGGACAACTGCAAGGGCTTTGTGATCAGAGTTTACGAAGCGGAAGGAACATTCACCAATACAACACTTTTCTTCGGCTTTCCTGTTGACAGGATCTTTGAAACTGATATGCTTGAAGAAACGATCGCGGAATTGCCTGCGGGAGATCGAATGGAAACTTCCTTTAAACCCTTTGAGATCAAAACGTACAAGGTGCTCTACAAGTGATCAAACGTCCCCAAAGGTTCAAATACTCACTTTGTGTCCTGTTATTTTTACGGCATTTATGGGATTATCAACCTACAAAGATCGATTCACAAAATGTAGGAGGTAAATTATGGATCAGGAAAAGATCGGTGCTTTTATTAAAGCCATGAGAAAAGAAAAAGGTATGACGCAGGAAAGACTGGCGGAAGAACTGGGAGTGACTCAGAAGTCGGTATCACGCTGGGAGAGCGGCAAAACTATGCCTGACCTTTCTTTATACGAACCCCTGTGCAATGAATTGGGAATTCAGGTTTCCGAACTGTTGTACGCAAAGAGGATGTCGGATGAGGAGAGGATCGACCGCGGCGAAGTGACGGCGAAGAACCTGCTCATGACTAAGTCACAACTTGAGACATATGCAATTTTCACCGAGATCCTTATCGTAGTGGGCATTGTCATCGCCATGACCTTAACAACTGTTTTGGCACACACTGCTGTCGAAAAGGTGATCACTCTGGCATCCGGCTGCTTTGTCTGGGGATTTGGGCTTATATTGAGGGTTAAGATACGCAGAGCGATCATGCAACTGAAGGAAAAATAGGGGGGTTCCCGGAATGAGTCAATCTTTCCCGGGCCGGCAGTTGACCGCAATCGAGGATTTTTCGGAATGAGTCAACCCCTCGGCCGTCGCAAGATG
>JAILNG010000168.1 GCA_024691875.1 Lachnospiraceae bacterium
CCTTTAGGCTCAAATGGATCATCTTAACCATACCCAGGCGATCCGAAAACACCATGCTTAACTTCGTTGAGAGCTTGAGCCCTTTCTTTACGATGTGTGTATAGAACATTTCTTCCGAAAGCACTTTTACTCTTTTATCGATCTTCGCTGCCAGTTCGGCTGCGGAATCCACATAGAAAAACATCTTGGCATCTTCATGGCCCACAGTTTTCATATGCTTTTTCCTCATCATTGTCATTCCGCTTTTATTAACGGTGTCAAAAAGAATTTCAATATCTCCGTAGTTCATGAGCAGCCTGATCAGATCCAACACTTTTAAAGTTCCTCAAGGCTTTTTTCCATTCGATTATAGCACAACTTGTTAGCAATAGCTAACCCAATATTAAAGATGAAGTGCGTTTTTCTTGAAGTTCATCTCTTCCTTTACGATCTGCCCCGGATGCATGGGTGAAGCGGGTAGCTTCCACCCATGGAAAATCCGGTTATTGCCGTATTGTATCTTCCCTGTTTTTGCAGACAGGCATATGCTTTCCCTCCGCCTTACAGGTTTTCTGTTTTAGAATTGTATTACTTTGTAAAAACATCATGTGAAGCGGTGATAAACGCCTGATTATTTGAGATTTACCTCATAGAGTAACTCTTTCATCATTGTATCCGTTCCCTGCTTTTGGAACATTTTTTCTCCGACGATCCTTCCGCCGCATTTTTGAGCAACACTGTTGGAAGGGCCATTTTCTTCATTTACACGGATCGTAACCTTCTCTGCGCCCTGCTCTCTTGCGTATCCGATCATTCCCAGAGCAATTTCCGTTGCATATCCGTTCCCCTGATAATTCTCATGAACGCAGTAAGCAATGTCGCACACTGTTTTGTCTTCCGAAAACATCAGGCTGCATGTGCCGACACGTTCATCATTCTTCTTAAGGACAGGTATCATGTAGCAGCATTCATTGTCGTCGCCCAGATTTTCCAGTTCCTTAACGTAATCGTAATCTATTTCGTCTTTAGCTTCATCCGGAAGGTACTCTCCCATTTTGGGATCGTTCCAGATACTATATGCCCACATGGCATCATCTTTTTTGAATCCTCGTAAAGTGAGACGAAATGTTTTGATTGGTTCAATGGTCATAATTAAACTACCTCATTTCTTAATAAAAAAAAGAGCATTCGACTATCGGATGCTCACCCATTATCAATCCAAATAAACCCACAATTTTACGATCGGCTTTTCAAAGCCTCGGGTATATTACCACAAGCTTTAAAAAATGTCAAATCTTTAGGTCAAACCCGCGGAAACACTGCGTTTCTCGCCTCTTTCTTTTTCCGTCCCACGCTGTTTTCCCTGCAAAAAGATATAATTATATAATTTGCAACATCCCCCGCTAAGGATTATAATCGCAATTAAGATTGAAGGTAAGAAGGCATATGAAAAGCAGAAGCTCAGTAAAGAAAATAGATATGACAGAGGGAAGCATCATTAGGAAGATCGTAATGTTTGCCATCCCCATGGTCCTCGGAAACATTTTGCAGCAGCTCTACACAACTGTTGACACGCTTGTTGTCGGTAATTTCTGCGACAAAACGGCGCTCGCTGCAATGGGTACAAGTTCTCAGCCCGTGGAGGTTTTGCTCTGCGTCTTTCTCGGTATCGGCGGCGGAGTTTCGATCCGCGCATCCCAATACATCGGAGCCGGAAAGACTGAAAAACTCAAAAGCGTTTGTGCCACGGCCGTTTCCTTTGTCTACATCTGCGGAATTCCTCTGGCGATCCTGGGCTTTTTCATTTCGCCTCTTATAATGCGACTCATGGGTGTGCCTGAAGACACTATGGCTCAGGCTGTTTCGTACACAAGGATCATCTTCTTCGGTGCGCTGGGAAATCTTGGTTACAACATGAACGCGGGAATCCTTCGCGGAATGGGCGACAGTAAAGCATCGCTCTGGTTTTTGATGATCTCCTGTTTTGTGAACATTCTTCTTGACCTTCTGTTCGTCCCCGTACTCGGTCTCGGAGTTTCCGGAGCAGCGCTTTCAACGATCCTGTCCATGTATCTGTCATGGCTTATCAGCATCATATACATGATCCGCAGATTCCCCGAGCTTGATTTTACTTTTCTTCCCAGGCATCTCTCGGGGAAAGAGCTTAAAAACATTCTTTCCATCGGAATCCCGATCGGCATAAATCAATCATTGTTTGCCTTCGGGCACATGATGATGCAAACACTTGTAAATGCCAACGGTACGGATTTTATGGCAGGCATATCCGTCGCGGGCAGAGTCACAAGCCTTGCAAACATCGCGATCGGAGGCTTTTCCTCCGCCGCAAGCACATTTTCCGGGCAGAACTACGGCGCAGGCAAAACCGAAAGGCTGCGCAGAGGATATATGCTGATTCCTGCCGTATCCGGAGGGATCACACTGTTGTTCGGCCTGATCTTTATCGCTCTCAGAATGCCCATCTTGCGTTTCTTTTCTCAGGATGCTGTGGTGCTTGAGTTTGCGGAAAGATACGTGATTATCGTTCTTGCGGGCCAGTGGTGCTTTGCGATCTACAACACCATCAGCAACATTATCAACGGCGTGGGGCTCATTAAGTACACTATGCTGATCAGCCTTCTCATGCTTTGGGCTGTAAGGATCCCCGTGGCCTACATCATTTCTATCTTTTTTGACAGCACCTACATCATGCTCTGCTATCCGATCAGCTTTGTGTTCGGAATGCTCGGGATGCTCTTCTATTACATCTTCTCCCCCAAGTGGAAGCAGATCCTGCAGGCGGCTCCCGCCGAATTTTGAACTTTTGGGAACGGGGTACATTTAAATTAAAACTATATCGGAGGCTTAAACATATGATCGTAAGACATCAGTACAGATGCAGCTTTAATGCTTCGGCCGGCGGCATCGATTTTGAAAAAGCACTTGAAAAATGCGGGGAAAATGCATTGGCACTTATAAAAGGAGGACGTTTCTGCAACATTTCCTTTTACAGATATGAAGATATGGGCTTTTTACATTTAGAGGAGATTTCGGAGAACGAAGAAATAAAGAGCGATCCGGAAAGCATATGCCCGGAATTGAAACCGTTTTTGAACACTTGGCCCGAGGAAGACGGGGATCGATCTTTTGTTCCGATGATAAAGGTTTATTATCAATACGAGCCTGAAGAAGACCTGAACGAATGGGAAAAGGAAAGAGCAACCGCAATCAAAACCAGAGTCGGGAGAATTGCATTTGTCTTTCCTTCCAAATTGACTTCATACATAATGTATCATAAAAAATTAACTGACGAGGGCTTGAACAAAGGAGATAAATACGCATATATTTCCATGCACGAAAACATTCTTTTTTCGTACTACGAAGAGCCCAGAAACAACGTGAACATCAGTCGCAGGGACGAAGCGTCAAAGGTAATCGACGAATGGCTGAAGGTCGATCCGGAATCGCATTTTGACAGAGTCAAAGCAAAAGGGATGAATTTTCTGGTGATCCCCTGTTTGTTCACTGCAGACCGGGTGGACCTGAAAAAATGACACCATAACCATAAGGGTCATGCTCATTCCTCGATCTTTATATTTTTGTTTATTTTGTGTATCCTGCAGGCGGCAATTGCAAGCTCTGCCGCACAAGCAAGCGTCAGGATCCCGAAGATGATTACGGGAACTTTGTTGGGCCATGTGATGATCGCTAAGCAAAGCGAAATGAATCCCGCAAAATACCAGGGTCTGCTAAGCCTTTTGTAATACCCGACCCGATCTTCGCTTTCCGTATGGAGTTCAAAGGGCTTTCCGTCGTTTTCCTTTTCCACGATCAAAAGTTCCTTGTTGTAGGTTGATCTTGCGGCTGTAGACGACACTCTGCCGCCTTTGTCCGCCCAAGGCCTATAGGTTACTTTATAGGTCGAGTAATCCAGATTTATGTTTTTGTAAAACACTTTGTATCCGAAACTTTCCAAAAATCCCTTATAGTTTTCTTCCTCTTCCCACGATCTGTCTCCCACGTATTCAACGGTGTACATGTACTTTCCGGGTTCACATTCGTCGAATTCGTACTCGAGCTTTCCGGTCTTCACAAGCCTGTATCCCTTTGAAGCCATGCTGTTAAGCCATTTTGCCTGAAGTTTCATGAAGCCTGCGAAAAACCTTTTCTTTTTTATACTCATTTTTCCTCCCCCACTATATCGCCTGCTATCTTCACCAGATTTCTGAGGCGCAAAAGCTCTTTTTCCGCGATCTCCTTACCTGTCGGAGTGATAATATACTCCTTTGTCCGTCCGTTATCGTTTCCGTAGGGTTCTATCCACCCCTTTTCGTTCAGTGTATTCAGCGCACCGTACAAAGATCCCGCTCCAAGCACCAGCCGTCCTCCGGTCTTTTCATCTATGAACTGCATGATAGCATATCCATGCCTTGGCGTGTACAAGGCCAACAGTATAAAAAAAGTCACTTCGGTAAGAGCTCCGCTTTTAACGTTGTCTTTCAAAGCTGTCATTCCTTTCTGTTTTATTACGTTTACTGTAACATATCACTAAACGTAATAATTGTCAACAAAAAAGATTGTTCCTTCAAACAATCTTTTTTAACATAATATACCGTTGCCCAAACAATTAATGCTTGTAGTACTTCTTTATAACCTCTTCCGCCTTCTTCAAATGAATGTTGAAGTCGTTATCCTTCGCAGCCTCTTCGCGGGTCTCATAGATCTCCGAACTCCAATCCCACCAGAAGATCCCCGCAAGCCACTGCTTGTCAAAGAATGTCGAAAGACAGGATTCATAGAAGTTTGCCTGCTCATCCTCATCATGAGGAAATTCCTTTCGCATGAAATCCCAAGGCATTGCAGCACAGCCTCTGGCACTTCTGCATCCTATTTCCATAAAGATGATGGGCTTTTTCGTCCTCTCCGAAGTTTTTTCCAGCTTTTCGGCGATCTTTTCCCATTCCGCCTTCATCTCGGCAGCCGAGGCGCCGCCCTCTTTTGCAACCTTATAGTAAGCGGACGTTCCGATGTAATCGATGGCATCGTACCAGGCTGCTTCATCCTCATGTCCGTGATTTGTGTTGTATGTAAGTTTTCCGGAATAAACCTTTCTCACCGCAGCGATAAGATCTCTCCAGTAGGCCTCTTTTCTTTCCGTTCCCAGCATTTCACATCCCAGGCAAAGCATTTCACAGTGCGTGTACTCCGCGATCTCGGCATAATGCAGGATGTAGGCCTTGTAGAACTCAAACCATGTCTTCCAGTACTTGTCTTCCTCAAACATGGTCTGATCCGGGAAATTAATGAGAGCACGCCAAACGCCGTCTTCCGTATCGATCATGGGCTTCAGGCAGACCTTTACGTTGTTCTTTTTAAAGTGCTCGATGGTCGAAATGATCTCCAGATCCGGCACCGACCTTCTGTAATCAAAATAGATCTCTGTGGAAGAGTAAGTCTTCTGTCTCACGGAAAACGCAAGGCAAACCCAGTTGATCCCTGTTTCCATGAGTGCTTCACGGCTTCTGACCGCCGCCTCGCTCCTGTATGTTCCTTTAACAGCTTTGTAGCCGTAAGTGTATCCTTTAATTTCCATGATGACTCCTAAATACATATATTAATAAATTGGAGTAAATTATATCATATTCGGCTAAATGATTAAAGTTAAATAAGCCTTATCGAAGCTAAAAAAGGCAGAGTCATTTACTCTGCCCTTATCAAAGTATCATTTTTATAGTACAAAGTCATGTTTACGGAATCGCAGCCCTCAACCATCTTCTTAAGAAACAGCCTGTCACCTTCCCACAGCTCAAGTCCCATGATCTCCTCTTTCGGGATCCACTTGAGCGTTCCCTCATTGCAGTCCATGTCGATCTCGCCGTCCCATGCGTCCGCAGTGAAAAGGTACATGTCCTCATCTTCGCCGCCTTCGATCCTAAAGCCGATGACGCCCAAGAAGGCATATGCTTTCAGGACAGCTCCCGTTTCTTCAAGTACCTCTCTTTTGAGGCACTCCTCGGGTGTTTCGCCCTCCTCGAACTTTCCTCCGACTCCAATCCATTTTCCCTTGTTTTGATCTTTTTTCTTTTTGTTACGGAGCATCATCAGATAGCATCCGTCTTTTTCCATGTAGCAAAGTGTCGATCTTATCATAGGTCCTGTCCTATTTCATGTTATCGTTATAGAATTGTAAAAAGGTTTCAAACAGATCCATATCAAGATTATTGCACCACTTTTCACGGTCAAGGATGCAGGTCATGTAGTCTGCTCTGTCTTTTTCGAACTGCTCACGGTTTTCCGGGATAAGATAGTCGTAGTCAATGGTCTTTAACCATTTATCAAAATTATCGTTTAATTCGTTCACATATTCCTGATCGTTGTATACGTAATTGTGGCCTTTGTTCTCCAGACGTATGAAGGAAAAACGAGGATCCTCTTTGTATTTTTCGTAGTAGATGTCGTAACCGTATTCTATGGGGACCACATTATCATCAGCGCTGTGAAGGATCAGGACATTCGCATCACTGTCCTTAAAGCCGTCCATGGCTGTACTCACGGCTGTTTTACCGTACTTGACGAATTCATGGATCTTAACGAAAGGCAGCAGAAGGTATATGGCTGCACCTGCCTGCTTCTTGCCCTCTGACTCAAAAAGATCCGAAGATCTGTTAAATCCCGAGCATGAGATCACGGCTTTTATATCATGATCGTAGCGAAGCACGTTGCAAACACTGTATCCGCCCCAGCTGTGTCCGAAGAGCCCGATGGAAAGATCCGGAAACTCTTTTTCGACAAAGGTGAGCGCAGCATCCAAGTCTATAACTCCCTGAGGAAGACCACCCACTCCGTCGCCCTCGCTCTCATCATTTCCCGTTGCGTCATAGGCAAAAACAGCGTAACCGTTTTGTGCGAAAAAGTTTGCAACATCCATATAGGAATTGTGGCCACCACCGCCGAAACCGTGAGCGAGAACGATCAGTCCCTGCGGTTCTTCATCTGCGGTGTAAAGATAGCCTGTCAGTATCTGCCCCTTATCGGAAGCAAATGTGTACTTTGTGCGATTTAAGCCATCAAAATCCTCTACATAAAGTTTGAGTGGTTCGTAGCTTTCAAATCTTTGGTCGAAATTATCGTTGTATATGGAAACGGAAGTTGTCCAAAGGCCTGCGATCAAAAGCACAACAAGCACGCATGCCACACAGATCATTATTTTTTTAAATCTCTTCATCTTTATCCCCCTTTAAGTCCCGCCAATATTTTAGTCCTTTAAAGCGATAATAGGTTTATAAATTATAATTAAACGAGCGTTAACTGTCAAGTTTAATTGTGATCAACCAAAAATCACCGGGCATTCAGCTGCCCGGTGACGTTTTTAAATCTGTTGTTTTAGATCAGATCTTGAAGAAGTTCAGATCCTCCTGTAATGTGTCTGCTATGTGTTTCAGTTCTGCTGAGGTTTCTGCAAGTCTTGCAGTCTCAGAGTTCAGCTGAGCCATTGCCGAAGATGTTGTTTCTGCTGATGCAGCGTTTTCTTCGGAAATTGCGGACAGGTTTGTCATAATGCTTACGATAGTCTGGCTGGAAGCTTCACATGCAGTGGACTGCTTCATAACCTCAGCTACCGCATTCTGCGTGTACTCGATACCTGTACTTACATTTGAGAAAATGTCTCTTGTGGAATCAATGTCACTCTTCTGGTTCTTAATGAGTTCAGCGGCTTCGTTGATAGTTTCAACAGTACGATTGGATTCTTCCGAAAGCATCTGGATGATACCGTCGATGATCGAAGCGGACTCATTGGTCTGAGCAGCCAGCTTTGCGACCTCTGTAGCAACAACCGCGAAGCCTCTTCCCGCTTCACCCGCACGCGCTGCCTCTATGCTTGCGTTAAGTGAAAGAAGGTTGATCTTGTTTGCAACGGATGCGATCAAACTGATGGCATCCTTGATCTTTCCTACAGACTCGTCTGTCTTATGAACCTGATCTGCGATCTTTCCGAAGGCTTCCGTTGTTCTGTCACTGGAATTTGTGAGTTCCAACATATTATCGGAAGCTTCCTTACCGTCGTTATTCATCTCTTCAGACTTTTCGGACAGTGTTGTTACACTGCTGTAGATCTGATTGATGTTCTCACGGATGTCGATGACCTTCTGTGAAGACTTCTCAACGTCTTCCGCCTGGTCAACAGCACCTGTGGAGATCTGATGGATCGCATCGCTCAGGTTTGTGGCAACTTCCTTCGTCTTGTTGGCACTTTCTTCAAGTCCCACGCCGGATTCCGCCAAAACATTTGTCATCTTCTTGATCTTTGTAACAGTTCCTTCGAGGACATCCATAAAGGAGTTCAGGCTGCTTGCAAACATTGCAAACTCATCCTTACCCGAAGCATCGGCTCTTGTGGAGATCTTTCCCGAAGCGATCTCTTCGACCGCATCCTTGAAGGACTTAACGCTCTTATTGATACCAAGTGTAACGCTTCCGAGAAGAAGCATAAGGATTGCAACACCTGCGATCAAAACCGCGATCGTGATAACATTAACGCTTGTTCTGACTGTCTCCATGTTCTTATTGGCTTCGCTCAGAACCTGTTCAGACAAACTTGTAAGAGCTGCGTTGATGTTCGCATTGCTTGCCTTGATGGCAACAGTCTGAGTGTCGATTGCCTTCAGTTCTTCAAATAAGCCTTTCTTTACCTTTAAATAGCCCAACGACTTCTCGGCAAGAGATGCATCAGTCGTATAGGAAGGAATGTTAGTTTCAAGTTCCGCGAAAAGCTTTTCAATGGTAGCAAGTGATTCTGTGATGTCCTTGCCTTCACCGATCAATTTACTGTATGTAAGTACCTGATTATCGATGTTGGTCAATGCATTTGCAAATCCGTAAACGCCCGAAAGCGATCCGCCGTATCTGAAATCGTGCCCCTCCGGAGCCGAAGGATCCATGTAAAGCTCGTATCTTAACGTGGTGTAATCCTGAACATTGTATTCTTCAATGGAAATAGTCGCCTGGACTTCTTCCCATCTGTTCTTTGAAGCATCAAACTTACCTGTTACCTTAACAGCCCGATCTCCGCCCAGTTCTGAGAAAACAGCATCAGCACAACCGTCTCCGGCCTTTGTGATCTTGTCGATCTTTGTGAGATCAACCTTTACTTCCTTACCGTTCGCATCGATCAGCGTGATGTTTTTAACGTAATAATCCGTCTGATAGGTAAGTGTTCCGCCCACACGAAGACAGATGTTATTTCTCTTTCCGATCACAGGAAGAAGATTCTCGTAAACGAATTTAACATATGTTACGCCGTCAATGTCAACATATTCTCCCGCGCCAAGTGTTCCTGTAGCCCAAGGGATCTCAAACCATTCATTGTGATTTACAAGGGATTTGAAGCTCGCGCTCAGCTGTTCTGTTGCAGCGGCAAAATCCTTATACTTACCAATCTGTGTGGAATAACCTCTGGAGGAGTGGAATTTCAAAAGATTGGAATAATTCTCCTTATCCTGAGCGACATTCTTTAAGATCTCGTCGATATAGCCTGCATATGCCTGCCCGCCCTCTTTTTTCAGTGTCAATGCCTTGCTTTCCATCTCATCGAGGTTTTTAAGAGTGGCATTTAAGTAGGAGTCATCAATGTAGTATTGATAGAGCGCATCATTTGCGAGGTTTTCCGTCTGTAATACGCTGATCTCGTTTACCAGTGAAACGACTTCGTTGCTCTGCGCATTACGATTTACGGAAGTCATCCCGATGATTCCGATCGACAAGGAAATGAAAATTCCGGTGATACCCATCAGAATGAACTTTCCCTTGACGGATTTAAAGAGGTTACTTTTCACAACAGTTCTTTGATCTGCAGTCTTTTTTACAGACTGAACCTTTTCTGTTTTTGTGCTTTCTGAAGCACTTGTGCCTTTGCCTTTAATGCTGATCATAATCTGCTCCTTTGCAAAAACGAAAATTAAGTGTTCTACCTTCAACCTCTTCTATTGTATGCCTTTAATGCTATTTTTTGCCAGTAAACTTTTTCTTAATAAACTTTTAGCTTTTTTTCAGTTATTTAATTAATTTTTTTGATGAATTTATTATTCTTCTGCTGTTTCAAAGCTGTTTATTAGTGTTTTTAATGGTACTCATTGATATTTATCTCCTGCCGGCGCCTTCACAGCTTAGATGCAGGGTTTCTGTTCACATATATACAACAGCAGTACCAATACAGGAAATCTCTTTTTACGTTGGTCAAATTTGTTATTGACAGATAGTTCTTTCCATGATAAAGTAGGTTCACTTTTGAAAAGCTAATTTATCGGAGTCTTTTCGAAGCAATTATATGGCTGTGTTTTCAGCCGCTTACTTATTGAGTTTTATCTCAAATTTTATAAGTTGGTTACTTATAACCGAAATGCACATGTGTTGTGCAGACTTGTGAAACTGGTCAATAATTGAGTAATAAAAGTGTAATTGCTATATAGACTCTGAAAAACCTGTAAATGTTCCGAAACTACAAGACTGTATGCATGTGCGCGTACAGTCTTTTTTTTCGGAGGAAACCAAATGAATCCCGATTACAAAATGGATCAAAGCTGTGCTCCTATATATGAAGCATTGGAAACATTCAGAAGCATGCGTGTTGTTCCCTTTGACGTTCCGGGCCACAAAAGAGGCCGCGGCAACCCGGAGCTCACACGCTTTCTTGGTGAAAGATGCGTAGGCATCGATGTTAATTCAATGAAGCCCCTGGACAATCTCTGCCACCCCATCTCGGTCATTAAAGAGGCCGAAGATCTGGCTGCAGACGCTTTTGGTGCGGCTCACGCCTTCCTGATGGTAGGCGGAACCACAAGTTCTGTACAGACGATGGTTCTCTCTGCCTGCAAACGCGGCGACGAGATCATCCTTCCCAGAAACGTGCACAGAAGCGTGATCAACGCTCTCGTTCTCTGCGGTGCTGTTCCCGTATACGTGAACCCCGAAGTTGACAGCCGTCTGGGAATTTCCCTGGGCATGAAGAGATCCCAGGTTGAAAAAGCCATAAAAGAACATCCCAATGCAGTAGCCGTCCTCGTTAACAATCCGACCTACTACGGCATCTGTTCCGATCTTCGTGCCATCGTTCAAATGGCTCACAAGGCAGGAATGCTCTGTCTTGCAGACGAAGCTCACGGAACCCACTTCTACTTCGGTGAAAATATGCCTGTATCTGCCATGGCGGCAGGCGCAGACATGGCATCCGTTTCCATGCACAAAAGCGGCGGAAGTCTGACTCAGTCCAGCTTCCTTTTGATCGGCCCCAATGTAAATCAGGGCTACGTCCGTCAGATCATAAACCTGACTCAGACCACCTCAGGAAGCTACCTGCTCATGTCCTCCCTGGACATCAGCCGCAGAAACCTTGCTCTCCGCGGCCGTGAAGTCTTTGACAAGGTGGTGCACATGGCAAAGTACGCACGCGAAGAGATCAACAGCGCCGGCGGTTATTACGCTTTCGGAAAAGAGCTGGTAAACGGTGATTCTGTTTTTGACTTTGATGAAACAAAATTAAGCATACATACTCTGGACATCGGACTTGCAGGCATCGAAGTCTACGATCTGCTCCGCGATGAGTACGACATACAGATAGAATTCGGTGACATCGGAAACATCCTCGCCTATCTCTCAATCGGAGACCGTATGCAGGAGCTGGAGCGTCTGGTAAGCGCTCTTTCCGAGATACGTCGTCGCTATCACACCGACGGAACCGGACTTATGAGCCAGGAGTACCTGGAACCCGAAGTTGCAAAGAGTCCTCAGGAAGCGTTCTATGCAGAAAAAGAGAGTCTTCCTTTGAATGAGACTGTAGGCCGCATCTGCTCCGAGTTCGTAATGTGCTATCCTCCCGGGATTCCCATTCTTGCACCCGGCGAACGCATCACCGAACAGATCCTGGAATACATTAATTACGCAAAAGAAAAAGGCTGCAGCATGACCGGTCCCGAGGATCCCGAGATCCTGAGGCTGAACGTGCTGGTGTGAGGCGAATAGCCTATTGGAGTGCTTTTGTTTGAAAAATATTTAAGCAGTAAAACGGTCAGGAAAATATATGCCTGAATAAACGTTTTTTTAGAAAGGACAATAAAATTCATGGAAATGTGGTTCAGTGAATTTCATACACCGGATGTGAAACACAGCATCCGTATAAACAAGCAGCTTTACTCCTGTGAAAGCGATTACCAGCGGATCGACATTTTTGAATCCCCGGAATTCGGCCGTGTACTGACTCTGGACGGAAATGTCATGCTGACCGAGCGAGACGAGTTCATTTACGACGAAATGATCACTCATGTTCCCATGGCGGTTCATCCCGGTATCAAGAAAGTCCTGGTCATCGGCGCCGGAGACGGCGGAGTCGTTAAAGAGCTGACACGTTACGACCGTATCGAGCACATCGATCTTGTGGAACAGGATCCCATGGTTGTGGAAGCATGCAGAACCTACCTTCCCGCCAATGCCTGCCGACTTGATGACGCCCGCGTACACATTTCTTTCGGAAATCCGCTGAAATTCATCCGTCGCTGTGAAAACGAATACGACCTGATCATCGTCGACTCAACAGATCCTTTCGGTCCTTCCGAGGGCCTTTTCACAAAAGAATTTTACGGAAATTGCTACAATGCTCTGAATGAAGAAGGCATTATGGTGAACCAGCAGGGAAGCCCTTTTTACCAGCAGGATGCGGATGCCATGCGCAGAAGCCACAAGCGCATCGCCAGCACATTCCCCATCAGCCGAGTTTATCAGGCTCACATCCCGACCTACGCCGCAGGCTACTGGCTCTTCGGTTTTGCAAGCAAAAAGTACCACCCCATTGACGATCTCGACGCCAAGGCCTGGTCACAGTTAAATCTTAAAACGCGTTACTACACTACCCGCCTTCATGTGGGTGCCTTCTGGCTCCCGGCTTTTCTTGAAGAGATGCTTAAGGAGGTTGAACGTCAATAATGGACAAGAACATTGAAACATTTATCGGTTGCGATGCTGAATATGAAGATTCAAAAATTGTGATCTTCGGTGCACCTTTCGACTCAACCACAAGTTTCCGTCCCGGTGCTCGTTTCGGATCTTCAGCGATCCGCCACGAGAGCTTCGGTCTTGAAGTTTACAGTCCTTATCAGGATAAGGAACTCACGGATTACAAGATCTTTGACAGCGGAGACATCGAGCTCTGTTTCGGAAGTGCGGAAAGCGCTTTAAAAGACATTGAAGACAGAGCTTCCGAGATCCTTAATGACGGAAAGCTTCCTTTGATGCTTGGCGGTGAACATCTGGTTACTTTGGGTACTGTCCGCGCCGCATTCAAAGAGCATCCCGACATGCATTTGATACAGTTCGATGCCCATTGCGATCTTCGAGACGACTACCTGGGTGCAAAACTCTCTCATGCTGCTGTTGTCCGTCGTTGCCATGATTTCATGGGAGACGGAAAGATCCACCAGTTCTGCATCAGAAGCGGAGAAAAATCTGAATTTGAATTTGCCGCAAAACACACAGACATGCACAAATTCAACTTCGACGGTATCAAAGAGGTTGTTTCGGAATTGGCTTCAAAGAAAATTCCCGTTTATCTCACCATCGACCTGGACTGCCTTGACTCAGGCATATTCCCGGGCACAGGAACTCCCGAAGCCGGCGGCGTTTCCTTTACGGATCTGCTTTCCGCGATCATCGAAGTTTCCAAGTGCAACATTATCGGTGCAGATGTCAACGAACTGGCTCCCATGCTTGACACGAGCGGAATGTCCACAGCTACAGCCTGCAAGGTTGTAAGAGAGCTTCTGATCGCCATTGCAAGCAAATGATTTCGACTTCAACTGATTTCGGCTCGGAGCAGGAATACGGTTTACATATACATATAAAGTTTTGAGATCATAAGAAATAAATAGAGCACAGAAAACATATGCCTGTTTGATCAGGTTAAAATACACAAATTTGAGTGATTCAAATATCAGGAGGATAATTATGAGCAGAGTACTCGTTATCGGTTGCGGCGGAGTTGCCAATGTTGCGATCCGCAAATGTTGCAGTGAAAGTTCCGTTTTTTCGGAGCTGATGATAGCCAGCAGAACAAAAGAAAAGTGTGACGTTCTTGCGGAGGAGCTTCGCAAGACTTCGAAAACAAAAATAGAAACAGCAAAAGTGGATGCGGACAGCAAGGACGAGCTGGTGAAGCTGATCAACTCCTACAAGCCCGATCTTGTAATGAACATCGCGCTTCCCTATCAGGATCTCACGATCATGGACGCATGCCTTGAATGCAAGGTAAATTACATGGACACGGCAAATTACGAGCCCGAAGACACCGACGATCCCGAGTGGCGCAAGATCTACGAGAAGCGTTGCAAGGAAGAAGGCTTCTCCGCTTACTTCGATTACAGCTGGCAGTGGGCTTACAAGAAAAAGTTTGAAGATGCGGGCCTCATCGCTCTCCTCGGTTCCGGCTTCGATCCCGGCGTAACTCAGGCCTACGTTGCCTACGCTAAGAAGCATGAATTTGACACCATCGACACCATCGACATCCTTGACTGCAACGGCGGCGATCACGGCTACAAGTTTGCAACAAACTTTAACCCCGAGGTTAATCTCCGCGAAGTTTCCGCACCCGGCAGCTACTGGGAGGACGGTCACTGGATCGAGATCCCCGCAATGAGCATCAAGCGCGAATACAACTTCGATCAGGTGGGAATGAAGGACATGTATCTCCTGCACCACGAAGAGATCGAATCCATTGCCAAGAATCTTCCGGAAGTAAAGAGGATCCGTTTCTTCATGACCTTCGGACAGAGCTACCTTGATCACATGCGCTGTCTTGAAGATGTGGGCATGCTTTCCACAACTCCCATCATGTTTGAGGGTAAAGAGATCGTTCCGATCAAGTTCCTTAAGGCTCTCCTTCCCGATCCCGCAAGCCTGGGCCCCCGCACCCACGGAAAGACCAACATCGGATGCATCTTCACAGGTAAGAAGGACGGCAAGGACAAGACCTACTACATTTACAACGTTTGCGACCATCAGGAATGCTACCGCGAAGTAAAGAGCCAGGCCATCAGCTACACAACAGGCGTTCCCGCAATGTGCGGCGCTCCCATGCTCTTAACCGGCAAGTGGAACACCCCCGGCGTCCACACCATCGAAGAGCTTGATCCCGATCCGTTCATCGAAGCACTCGACAAATACGGCCTTCCCAAGACTGAAAGCCACGATCCGGTATTGGTGAAGTAGGAATTTTCCGGGAAGGTGCAGGCGTCGGCTGGAGGATTTCCGGTAAGGGGCAGGCTAAAACTGTTGCTATTTTACGTTTTAGCCTGCGTTGCATTCTAAAACAGTAAGATTTCCCGGAAAAAGCAGGCTAAGACAGCCGTTATTTATTGGCTTAGCCTGCGTTTAACACTGAAGCTTTATGATTTTCATGAAGGGGCAGGCTAAAACTGCCGCCACTTTACGTTTTAGCCTGCGTTGCATTCTAAAACGAGAAAATTTCCCGGAAAAAGCAGGCTAAGACAGCCGCTATTTATTGGCTTAGCCTGCACCATATAAAGGAGACATATGCAAGTTCAATTTAAGAATCTTGAAAAATACAATATCGAAGAATTGTTAAAAACCGCGCAGACTCCCTGCTACATTCTGGATGAAACCGCCTTCATAAAAAACGGCGAGATCCTTAAAAGCTTGCAGGAAGAAACAGGCGTAAAGATCCTGCTTGCAGAAAAGGCGTTCTCCAACTTCACTCTATTCCCGCTGCTCTCACAGTATCTCGCAGGCACCGAAGCCAGCGGCCTTTTTGAAGCCAGGCTCGGTCGGGAAGAAATGCCCGATAAGGAAGTTCACGTGTTTTCCGCAGCTTTTGGCGACGAGGAATTTAACGAAGTACTTAAATACGCCGATCACATCATCTTCAATTCCGTGTATCAGCTTAAAAAGTTCGGTCCGGCCGCAAAAGCTGCCGGAAAAGAGATCGGCCTAAGAGTAAATCCGGAATGTTCAACCCAGGAAGGTCATGCAATCTACGATCCTTGCTCTCCCGGAAGCCGGTTGGGAGTAACCCGTGAAGTTTTCGATAAAGAAATGGACAAGGAAACCCTCTCTCTTCTTTCCGGACTTCATTTTCACACACTTTGCGAACAGGATGCAGACGCGCTTGAGATCACGGTAAAGGCCTTTTTCAAGAAATTCGGCGATGTAGCCAAGAAGCTCAAATGGCTCAACATGGGCGGTGGGCACCACATAACCCGTCCCGGCTACAATCTCCCGCTCTTAAAGAAGATCCTGACAGAAATTCACAAAAAATACGGCCTCCAACTCTATCTCGAGCCCGGA
>JAILNG010000182.1 GCA_024691875.1 Lachnospiraceae bacterium
GCATCAAATGAAATCCCTTTCAAAGCCTCGTATTCCACATTTGAATGTTTTGTATAATATGTTTTGTGTAAATCCTTTAGTTCAAGCATTTTGTTCATTGAAAATCCTCCTGACTATTTTTCTAACGCGATTATAGCATGAGGTCAATGAAAAATATAATTACAATTTCGTAATGTTTCGTAACCCTTTGTAATGTTTTTTTATTTAAAAGAAATCATCATTGTACACCTTTATTCAAAAGGGAATCTGTAATCCAGTCCGAATTCATCTCTCAGGGAGATCAGTTCCTTCTGAATGCTCTCACCCACGGGAACGCCCTTGTCTTTGCGTTCGTTCCATGCGATCCACTCTTTTTCGCCGGCTGTGTAGATCCGCTCTGCGCCGGGTGCTTTTCTCGAACTTCTCAAGTCTCTCAGGATGCCTCCGGCCGTTTCCTTGAACGTATCAAGTCCCATAAAGAATTCAGGGTTGATCACGAAGAAGAAATGGCCCAGATGATACATTGTCTTGTTTCCGTTTTCATCCACACCGCTAAGTTTCTTGAGGTAAGGGCCGCCCGCAAGTGCAGCGGACAGGATCTCAACTATAGTGGTGAAGCCGTAGCCCTTGTAGCCTCCGGTCTCCTCTCCCAGGCCTCCGATGGACAAAAGTGCGCAATTTCCCGCGCGCATATTTTTAAGGATCTCACCGGAATCGGTCATTGTTCCGCCGTCCTTTGTAACAACAAGTCCTGCGGGAGTGTCCTTTCCCGATCTCTCGTAGTACTCGATCTTGCCGTTCTGAACTATGCTTGTTGCACAGTCGAAATTAAAAGGAAACTCTTCGTCCGTGGGCATAGTGAATGTCAAAGGATTCGTTCCCATCATGGGCTCCACGCCAAAGGTGGGCGCTACGGAAGGTCTTGCATTTGTTCCGGAGATTCCGATCATACCCTCTTTTTCAGCCATGGTCGTCCAATAGCCCGCAATACCGTAGTGCGTGGAATTAAAGATCGTTCCGCCTGCCATTCCGTACTTCTTTGCCTTTTCGATCAGCATTTTCATCATGCGGTGGCTGGCAACCATGCCCATTCCGTTATTTGCATCCATTACGACCGTAGTGGGTGTTTCCTTAACGATCTCAGTCTTGGTTACGGGAAGCAATGTTCCGTTTTTGATCCTGTCAAGATAGATCGGTTTAAATCTGTTGCAGCCGTGGCTTTCTATGCCTCTGCGGTCACTTTCCAGAAGAACGTCCGCACAGATCTCGGCGTCTTCTTTCGGAACACCGTACTTTACGAAAACGTCCACCATAAAAGAATTCATCATTTCCCAAGGTACAAAAGGTCTTGTCTCTCCCATTTTTAATCTCCTTTTCTAATACAAGTTTTTAATATCCGAAAGATCACCTATGATGTGATCTTCATTTCCGGTAGGTTTTGCAAAACTGTTCGGAGGCAGATACATTATGCCTTTAATACCCGCATTAAAGGCGCATTCCATGTCCAGACTTCTGTCGCCGACGTAGTAGGTCGTTTCTTTGTTAAGCCCGTGCTTTTTGATAAGATGTTCAAGCGCCGCGGGATCCGGCTTTCTCGGAAAGCCGTCCGTCCCCCTGATCACATCCTCAAAGAAATCCTTCAGGCCGAGGTTCTTAAGGATCGCATCCGTGGAGCCGCCTCTGTGGGTGAAAACGAAATTCCGCTCTCCCCTGTTCCTTAAAAAAGAAAGGATCTCTTTTGCATTTTTGACAGCTCTGATGTTAAGCTTTTCGCCATCATTGATCTCTGCGTACCGCTTCCTGAAGTCCTCGGCGGAAATCCCGCTTCCCGATACCGCTTTTGCAATAAAACTGCTCACGGAATACGTGATCACTTCTTTTCTGATCTCTTCTTTTTCAGCTCTCAGATTGAATTCACGGCAGGTCGCCCAAAGTCCCGATACGATCAGGTCGTACGAGTCCAGCAGTGTACCGTCCAGATCCCAAATATATGCCTTGTTGCTCTTCACATTTCTTCTCCGATCCAATTCAGTATTTATCCATAATAGCACTTATTTCCCCTCGTGTCTTTATTTAAAATAGTTTTGTGCGAGAAAAAAAACTGTTATATACTGTTGACAACTGTTTAATACTGTTATATACTGTTTACATCCTCAGGAGGAAAATGCATGCACGTAATAATTAATAACAACTCCATGATCCCTGTATACGAGCAGATCGTGGAGCAGATCAGACAAAAAATAATGTTGGGAGAGTTATCTGAAGGCGAAGGCCTGCCTTCTGTAAGAAGTTTTGCGGCGGAGCTGAAGATCAGCGCGCTGACTGTCAAGAAAGCATATGACCGGCTGGAAGAAGACGGACTTGTGAAAACAGTCCACGGTAAAGGTACCTACGTTTCTTCCGCCAACACGCAGATGGCTGCGGAAGCCAGGCGCAAAGCCGTAGAGGACGACATGTCACTTGCCGTCTCAAAGGCTAAACTTGCGGGACTGACCGACGCAGATATTCGTGAGATCCTTGAAATGATCTTGGAGGACAACTAAATGATCAGATTAACCAATATAACCAAAGAATATCCGGGATTCAAATTGGATGTTTCACTGGAGATCAAGCCGGGAACGATCTGTGGCTTGATCGGAAAGAACGGTGCGGGAAAAAGCACCACAATAAAGACAATTTTGGGCCTTATACATCCCACAAGCGGCAATGTACAGGTCCTTGGCAAAGATCCGTTAAAATTCTCGTCCAAAGACAAGGAGAAAATCGGCGCATGTATGTCAGATTCGGGGTTCAGCACGCAGCTTTACATTAAAGACATTATCGTCATTCTGAAAAACATGTATTCCGATTTTAACGAAGCGAAGTTTATAAGCGAATGCAACAAGCAGAACCTGCCTCTTAACAAGCCCATCGAAGGATTTTCAACGGGAATGTCGGCAAAACTCCGCGTTCTGTGCGCTCTTTGCCACAACAGCAAGCTCCTTATCCTTGACGAGCCTACCGCGGGTCTGGACGTAATGGCAAGAAACGATGTTTTGGACATGTTGAGAAATTATATGCTTGAGGACGAGGAACGCACAATGTTGATCAGTTCCCACATCTCTACGGACCTTGAGGGACTTTGCGACGAGATCGTCATGATCGAGGACGGGCACATCGTCCTTAGGGAAGACACCGACGTGCTTCTCGGACAATACGGCTTGTTAAAGATCAGCGAAGAAGACTACGAAAAGATCGATAAGAGCTACGTGATCCGCGCCCAAAAACGTCCATACGGCTTTGACTGCCTGACAAACGAAAAACAGTTCTATCTGGAAAATTATCCGGCGATCACCGTTGAGAATACAAATCTGGACAGCATAATCATGCTCATGCTGGGCCATGAAAGGGAGGTAAGCTAATGAAGGGTTTGTTGGTAAAAGATGCAATGGTCGTATTTGCACAAAGAAAAAAGTTCATTATTCTGTTCATCGGAATCTCGCTCATGCTGTCCTTTAAGATGGATGCGACTTTCATCGTGTCCTACCTGTGCCTGATCGGCATGATCCTTGGCTTAAACGCTTACAACTATGATGAAAACAATAATGGAATGCCTTTCATCATGACATTGCCGTCCACCCGAAAGGCATATGCATTGGAGAAGCATCTTTTTTCGATGATGACTGTAACGGTCTTTTGGCTGCTGGGGTTGATCATGCAGTTTTTTGCAAACATGATCCAAAAAGTTGATATGGATTTTGCAACCCAATTCCCCACCTACCTTAAATTTTGGGTGCTGTTTCTGGCATTCACATCGATAGTAACTTTTGTTGAGATCCGCTTCGGTACCGAAAGATCAAGGATCGTGATCCTTTTGGCAGGTGGCCTGTGCTTTGTGATCGCAGCTTACGGCCGGCAGCTTCTTATGAATCTGGGAGTGGATGTCAGCGGGATAACCGATCTGATAGCTTCCGTTCCGCCAACTGTCCTCACTGCGGCAGAAATCCTGCTTATCGCAGCAGCCATTTGTGTCTCTGCGTTTTTATCCATGAGAACGCTTGAAAAGAGGGATTTCTAAAGATATCGGGGATCACATTTCTTCGGCAATCCTTTCGATGGCCGCATCAAATTGCGCTCTGTAGGCTTCCTGCTCTTTCTTTAAAAGAGCTGCGAATTTCTCAGAGTCAAGGTGATCTTCGACACCTATCCATTTTAGCCGGCCGGCGGCCTTTTCGCTCTTGATGGCAACCTGTGTGTACTCAGGGCCGATCATAAGGAGCTTCAACGCATCTTCGTCGGAGATCAGTCCGCTGGTTAAAATGCCCAAAGTGTCGTAGATCGTATCATTTGCAATAGGTCCGATCACGATATCTGCTTTCACTCTGTCGTCAGCGTTCCTGTTGGCAAAAATGTAGCGGAACCAGTCATGATCCCTTTTAAAGGTGTGGATGTCAAGATCCGCAGTATCCAGCTCATAAATATTGATCACCGAATCTTTGCCTGCCCAGCGGCAGGCAAATTCTTTGTCCGGCGTAAGATAAAAGCCGGGGCCGAAATCGGCATTTTTACGCCCGCGGTGAATGTCCGGGGTTTGTATTTCGACTTTACTTGTGTGGTAGAGCTTCATAGCGCCCTCCTTTTGAACCTTTGGGGACAGGGTTATGGTGTCATTTCCACAACGCAGACTCGTCTATATCAGCGACTTTTGCAAAGCCGGTATTGCTCATGATGAACCTGAGTTCGTTGTTTACATGGTTAATAAATTTTTCTGCTCCCGTAGTTCCTTCTTTTTCCAGAGCAGGCATCATCGATCTCCCTACCGCTGCCGCGTCTGCTCCCAGTGCCAGTGCCTTGTACACATCCGCACCGCTCTCGATGCCGCAATCCACAATGATCCTGACATCCTTACCTTTCAATGCTTCTTTTATCTTCGGTAAGATCATCATGGGCGGAACCGCACAGTTCATCCTTCCGTGGTGGTGGCTCACGATGATCGCTTTGGCTCCGATCTCCGCACAGATCAGGGCATCTCTAACGCTGAGCACACCTTTTACTACAAAGGGGAGCTTCGTGAGTTTCACGTAATCCGCAAGCATATCCGCCGTCTGCACCGCCATCTTTTCTCCGACACAGATGTCCGTTCCGTTTTCTCCGAAAATGTGATCAATGTCCATCCCGACGCCAAAAGCTCCGACGCTTTCCGCAAAGCACAGTTGATCCCGGATCTTACCGTTATCATCGTAAGGCTTTACGATCCGCACCGTCTTCGCCCTCGTTTCCACTATCTTCTTAAACATATCGTTTTCCATCATTCCGCAGAAATTCAGGATGTTCAGGTTTTTCGCCGCAACCGAGTACTCCACAAGTCCGTTCTGCTCACGGCCGTTGTAGTTTTTCAGATGCGAGAAAGCAGGCGTCATTATGGGGCTGCTGAAAGTTTCACCCCAAAACTCAGTCGTCGTGTCCGCTACCGCAGAGCCGATTATCCTCTGCTCTATCAGAATTGAATCCATGTACTTTTGAGTGATCACATTTGAATCATAAACTCTACTGTACTCCATTTAATCCCTCCTTCAAAACTCCCAGGTATTTTATATACTCTTCGTCTGTGTTCAGGTGTTCCAATATAACAGGCATATCCTTATCCAACCCGCTCATTTTTTCGGCGTAATACCTCAAAGGGAATTCTCCGTCTCCGGGGCCGCACTCCGCCAGGCGGAAAGTGAACTCCTCGCAGAGATGTACATCCTTAATGTGGCAGCTTCTGATCCTGTCTCCCAGCGTTTCAGCGATCTCATCGATAAATTCCTCGGTGTTAAAGTATCTTTCGGCAGAATTTATCATGTTGATGGCATCCATATGCACGGCAAACCTGTCTCTGTCGACCATTTCCAGAAGTTTCAGATACTCCTTGGGGCTTGTTGGGATCATCCAGGGCATGGGTTCGAGCGTAAAATAGGTCTTTTTAACGTCGGCCGTATCGATGATCTCTCTCACCATCCGAACCGTCTCTTTCCACGCATTCTCCGAGAAATTCTCCCTGTAATGCCCGTCCCATCTGGGGCCGAAAGCCCCCGCCACGTTGACCGCGCAGCGAGCTTCAAGAAAATCCGCAAGGCGGAGCTGTCCGATGCAAAAATCCATATTCTTTTTTCTTTCATCCCGATCTGCAGCCAGCGCATTGCGCCAGATCCCCACCTCTGCGATCATAAGATCGTGCTTCTTCGCCGCGTCTCTGTAGGCAATGATCTTCTCCTCCGGCGCATTGCAGCTAAGCGGAAAATTCACGCATCTGCAGCCAAGTTTAACCTGGTTTTCCGCCCATTCTTCCGGTGTTTCATGTTTTAAAGGTGATGATGTTCCCAGTCTCATTTTCTTCTCCTTTTGAGCCCATAACTCCGTCCCCAAAGGCTCATTTCTCACAGGCATATTTTATCTCGGTCGTGTGCAGCTCTATCTCGCATTCTCTATGGTACGGAGCCGCGTCAGACCAGATATAGCCTTTGTACAGCACCCGTTGGTAAGAGTTAAATGTCGTAACAAATTCAAATTCAAACTCGCCGCGGTTCAACGCCTCGAAGAACCGGTCGCTCCAATCCTCCCGGACCGCGTTGCCGTCTTTTTCCACGTAAACATAGACCGTGGGCTTTTCCATGTCGGTATCCGCAAGTCTGCAGGTCATCTTTGCCTTCCCCGTACGCTTGGGCTCTTTACCGTTCAGCACGAAAAAGCCGTTGGGAAAATCGAAGGTCACCACGCCGTCCTTTATCTCCGCATGATCGGTCCTGCAGTCATGAAGCCCGACCTTCATCTCGGTAAGTTCATAAAAGCGCTCCACGAGTTTGCGCCAAACGGGTCGTATCGGAGGCGAAATCTCATCAACAGTGATCTCGTCTATGTTGAAAAATCTGAGTTCCTCAACCTCGCCGTCGGCCGCCCGCGGCTCACCGCGCCAATCCCTGCATAT
>JAILNG010000199.1 GCA_024691875.1 Lachnospiraceae bacterium
TGCCAGTCGGGGTTGCAGCCGTCGCCGCACCATTCGGTGGGCTTTCCGATCTTCACGTCACCCTTGGTGACAGTGGGCTTTTCAGTCAGTGCCCAGGCGCGGTCGGTGAATTTCGGAAACATTGTTGCTCTGACTCTCAGGGCATTTTCACCCCAAGCTTCGATCCTTACGGTCTCGCCCTTTGTCTTAAAGACAAGAGCGCCGTTGTCGTTTGTAAATACCATAAATCCCTCCTTAAGTGGAATTAAAGCTCTTTTCAGGACT
Source organism: Lachnospiraceae bacterium (assembly GCA_024691875.1). Classification (GTDB taxonomy): domain Bacteria; phylum Bacillota; class Clostridia; order Lachnospirales; family Lachnospiraceae; genus RGIG3528. The sequence goes on from JAILNG010000199.1 coordinate 265, forward strand.
ATTTTAGCATATGGATCCTGTTTTATATACGGATTCTTTTCGACTCTTTTTCCGTTTAAAATCCTTTATCCAAAGGATCAGTTTTTAAGCATCTTTGCAATGTACTGTCCCGTATAGGATTCCTTGACTTTTGCCACCTTTTCCGGTGTTCCTTTTGCAACTACCGTACCGCCGCGATCTCCGCCCTCGGGACCCATATCGATGATGTAGTCCGCGCATTTGATCACATCAAGATTGTGTTCGATGACCAGAACGGTGTTTCCGGCGTTTGTAAGTCTCTGAAGGACTTCGATCAGCTTGTTGACATCTTCGAAATGCAGTCCTGTGGTGGGCTCGTCCAGGATGTAGATCGTCTTCCCGGTGGCTCTCTTTGAAAGCTCGGTAGCGAGCTTGATACGCTGAGCCTCGCCACCCGAAAGATCCGTGGATGGATGACCGAGTTCGAGATAGGAGAGTCCCACATCATTCATGGTTTCGATCTTTCTTTTGATCTGAGGAACGTTTGCAAAGAATTTGACGGCATCGTCCACTGTCATGTCAAGGACATCGTAAATGGATTTACCCTTGTATTTTACTTCCAGTGTTTCCCTGTTGTAGCGCTTTCCGTTACATACTTCGCAGGGAACGTAAACATCCGGAAGGAAGTTCATTTCGATCTTTATGATACCGTCTCCTCCGCAGGCTTCGCAGCGTCCGCCTTTTACGTTAAATGAGAAACGGCCCTTGGTGTATCCTCTTTGCTTTGCATCCATTGTTCCGGCAAAGAGATCTCTGATCATGTCAAACACTCCCGTGTATGTGGCGGGATTTGAACGGGGAGTTCTTCCGATGGGAGACTGGTCGATGCAGATGACCTTGTCAAGCTGATCCAGACCTTCTATGCCTTGGCATTTGCCCGGAAGAGTCCTTGCTTTGTTAAGCTCTCTTGCAAGTGTTTTGTAGAGGACTTCGTTAACAAGAGAACTTTTTCCGGATCCCGAAACACCTGTAACGCACGCAAAGACGCCCAGAGGAATGTCCACATTTACATTCTTTAAGTTGTGCTCCGAAGCACCCTTTACTTTTAGCCAACCGGTGGGCTTTCTGCGCGTTGAAGGAACTTCGATCTTTTTTCTTCCCGAGAGGTAGTCTGCCGTGATGGAATTCGGACATTTCATGACTTCTTCGGGAGTGCCCGCAGCCACGATCTCACCGCCCTGACTGCCCGCACCCGGACCGATGTCCACCAGGAAGTCTGCTTCACGCATTGTTTCTTCATCATGCTCTACAACGATCAGAGTGTTACCCAGATCACGCAGGCGCTTTAAGGAATCCAGAAGCTTTCCGTTATCTCTCTGGTGAAGTCCGATGCTGGGCTCATCTAGGATGTAGGCAACGCCCACAAGACCGGAGCCGATCTGGGTGGCAAGGCGGATACGCTGGGCTTCTCCGCCCGAAAGCGAACCTGCCGAACGTGCGAGAGTGAGGTAGTCAAGTCCCACGTCGTTAAGGAAACGTATGCGTCCGCGGATCTCTTTTAGGATCGCAGCACCGATGGTCTTCTGCATGGGAGTGAGCTCAAGGTTATTAAAGAAGTCGGCCAGATCACGTAAAGGCATTTCTGTTACTTCCGAAATGTTTTTACCTCCCACGGTAACAGCCAGAACTTCGGGTTTCAAACGCTTTCCGTTGCAGACTGCGCAGGGAGTGGAGGTCATGAATTCTTCGTATTCGGCTTTTGTGTATTCCGAAGCGGTTTCTCTGTAACGTCTTTCCACGTTTTTTATGAGTCCTTCAAATACGATGGGGTAGACACCCGAACCGCGCTGACCTGTATAGTGAACATCCACGGATTCATCCGTTCCGTAGATTATTGCATTCTTTACTTCCTCGGGAAGATCCTTGAAAGGCGTTTTAAGAGAAAAATCAAAATGCTTTGAAAGAGCTACAAGAAGTGCCCCGGCAAAGCTTTTGGGATCGCTTGAAGACTGCCATCCCATAACCTGGATCGCACCCTCCGAGAGGCTTAAAGACTGATCGGGGATCATGAGATCCGGGGAAAACTCCATCTTTACGCCGAGACCGTTACAGTTAGGGCAGGCGCCGAAGGGATTGTTGAAAGAGAAAGCTCTGGGCTCAAGTTCAGGAAGGTTGATGCCGCAGTCGGGACATGCAAAGCTTTGAGAAAAGATCTTTTCTTCACCGTTCATGAGGTCAATTACAAGAAGCCCTTCAGAAAGCTTCAGGGCAGTTTCTATGGAATCCGAAAGACGCTGTTCTATACCGGGCTTTGCGATAAGTCTGTCAACAACGATCTCTATTAAATGCTTATTGTTCTTTTCAAGCTTGATCTCTTCGGAAAGGTCGTAGAGATGACCGTCGATCCTTGCACGTACAAAGCCTGATTTCTTGGCACTTTCCAGCACTTTTACATGCTCTCCCTTACGGCCTCTGACCACGGGAGCAAGTACCTGAAACTTTGTTCCTTCGGGAAACTTCATGATCTCATCCGTCATCTGATCCACAGACTGTCTTTTGATCTCTCTTCCGCAATTGGGACAGTGGGGGATTCCCACTCTCGCATACAGTAAACGGAAGTAATCGTAGATCTCCGTTACGGTTCCTACGGTGGATCTGGGGTTTCTGTTGGTGGATTTCTGGTCTATGGAAATGGCGGGAGAGAGGCCTTCTATGCTTTCCACATTGGGCTTCTCCATCTGGCCGAGGAATTGCCTTGCGTAGGACGAAAGAGATTCCATGTAGCGTCTCTGACCTTCCGCATAGATCGTATCGAAGGCAAGGGAACTCTTTCCGGAACCGGAAAGGCCTGTGAGTACGACAAACTTGTCGCGTGGGATGTCGATGTTGACTCCTTTCAGGTTGTGCTCATTGGCTCCCCTGATCTTAATAAAATTCTTTGCTTCTTCAAACATGTGTGTATCCTTTATATGCCTTTAAATGTGTTTTTTCAGTTCTGCCAGTTTGTCACGATACTCGGCGGCGAGTTCGAAATTGAGTTCTGCGGCAGCGGCGCGCATCTTGCGGTTCAGGCTTTCCGTAAGAGCCTTCAGTTCGTTCTTGGACATAGATTCCACATCCTTTTCGAGAATCGCTGTACCCGGCTCGGCTTTCCTGGAAATGCTGATGAGCTCACGAACAGCTTTCTTGATGGAAGTGGGTGTGATACCGTGCTCTTTGTTGTAAGCGTCCTGAATGGCACGTCTTCTCTCGGTTTCAGAGATAGCTTTGTCCATGGACTCGGTGATCGTGTCAGCGTACATTATAACATGGCCGTCAACATTTCTTGCAGCACGGCCCACCGTCTGGATGAGAGAGGTTTCCGAACGAAGGAAGCCCTCCTTGTCCGCATCCAGGATCGCAACCAGTGAAACTTCCGGAATGTCAAGACCTTCACGAAGAAGGTTGATGCCGACAAGAACGTCAAAGACGTCCAGACGCATGTCACGGATGATCTGGGAGCGTTCGAGGGTGTCAACATCGGAGTGGAGGTAACGAACCCGTATGCCCACTTCTTTGAGGTATTCCGTAAGGCTTTCCGCCATCTTTTTGGTG
>JAILNG010000013.1 GCA_024691875.1 Lachnospiraceae bacterium
CTTGGCTTCAGAGGATCAAGAAAATCAACTCCTTACGCTGCACAGATGGCAGCTGAGACAGCAGCAAAGGTTGCAGCTACTCAGGGTCTTAAGAGCGTAGACGTTATGGTTAAGGGACCCGGTACGGGCCGTGAAGCAGCAATCCGTGCACTTCAGGCTTGCGGAATCAACGTAACTTCCATTAAGGACGTTACACCCGTTCCTCACAACGGCTGCAGACCGCCTAAGCGCAGAAGAGTATAATTGAAGGAGGAAAAAGCAAATGGCTAGAAATACAGATCCTGTTTTAAAGCAGTGCAGATCACTGGGCATTGAACCCGCTGTTATCGGTCTCAACAAGAAGTCTAACAGAGCATTCTCCAGAGCCGGCAAGAAAGTCAGCGAGTATGGCAACCAGTTGAAAGAGAAGCAGAAGGCTAAGTTCATCTATGGTGTTCTTGAGAAGCCTTTCCGCAACAACTTTGAAAAAGCAAAGAAGATTAAGACCGGTACTACCGGTGACAATATGATGATCCTTCTTGAGCGTCGTCTTGACAATGTTATTTTCCGTCTCGGATATGGCAGAACAAGAACAGAAGCTCGTCAGATCGTTGACCACAAGCAGATCCTTGTTAACGGTAAGTGCATAAACATTCCCTCTTACCTTGTTAATGCAGGAGATGTTATTGAGATCAAGGAAGGCAAGAAGGCATCCCAGAGATATAAGGACATCCTCGAAGTAACCGAAGGAAGAATCGTTCCCGCTTGGCTTGAAGCTAACCATGAGAACCTCTCCGGTAAGGTTTTGGAGTTCCCTACAATCGATATGATCGACGTTCCTGTAAACGCTACACTTATTGTCGAGTTGTATTCCAAATAGTAGGCTGATTCGGTTTTTTAACCGGAGCAACGGGGAAAACATCCCCGGGACAACAATATTAAAGGAGGGTCCGATATGTTTGATTTCGATTTTAAGCCGGCAAAGATTGAGATTGCCGAAAGTTCAGAAGACAATAAATACGGTCGTTTTGTCATTGAGCCCCTTGAGCGCGGCTATGGCACAACGCTGGGTAATTCCCTGAGAAGGATCATGCTTTCTTCACTTCCGGGTTCGGCTGTAAGTCAGATTAAGATCGATGGCGTAGTCCATGAGTTCTCGGAGATTCCGGGAGTTAAGGAAGATGTCACCGAGATCGTTATGAACATCAAGAGTCTTGCAATTAAGAATAACAGCTCGACAAACGAGCCTAAGACTGCTTATATCGAAGCAGAGGGCGAAGGTGTTGTAACGGCTGCAGACATTATCGTTGACTCGGATATCGAAATTATCAACAAGGATCAGGTTATTGCTACGCTTAACGGCGGTAATGATTGCAAGCTTTACATGGAACTCACGATCACAAACGGTCGTGGTTATGTAAGCTCTGATAAGAACAAGAACGATGATCTCCCAATCGGAGTTATTGCTGTTGATTCAATCTATACACCTGTTGAGAGAGTGAACTTAACTGTTGAGAATACACGTGTTGGTCAGATGACCGATTACGATAAGTTAACACTTGATGTTTACACTAACGGAACTTTGGCTCCCGATGAGGCTGTCAGCCTTGCAGCTAAAGTTTTGAGCGCACATCTTGAATCTTTCATTCAGCTTTCTGAACGCGCTGCATCTGCAGAAGTTATCGTAGAAGCTGAGTCTGACGAAAAGGAAAAGATCCTTGAGATGAGCATTGATGAGCTCGAGCTTTCCGTTCGTTCCTTCAATTGCTTGAAGCGCGCAGGTATTAATACCGTTGGCGAACTTGTAAATAAGACTCCCGATGACATGATGAAGGTTCGTAACCTTGGTCGCAAGTCATTGGAGGAAGTACATGCTAAATTAAAAGAACTCGGTTTGTCATTAAGACAGAGCGAAGAAAGTTAAGGAGGAATTACGATGGCAGGCTATAGAAAACTTGGCAGAACAGCAAGCCAGAGAAAAGCGCTCCTCAGAAACCAGGTAACAAATCTTCTTTACAACGGCAAGATTGTTACAACTGAGTGCAGAGCTAAGGAAGTGCAGAGCATCGCTGAAAAGATGATCACACTTGCCGTTAAAGAAAAGGATAATTTTGAAACAGCAACCGTAAAGACAAAGGTTGCTCGTAAGGATAAGGACGGAAAGCGCGTTAAGGAAGTTGTTGACGGAAAGAAAGTTGACGTTTTCGACGAAGTTGAGAAGGAGATCAAGAAGGATATGCCTTCAAGACTTCATGCTCGCAGACAGATGGCTGCATTCCTCTATGATGTAACAGAAGTTCCCACTGAAGTTGCAGGCAAGAAGAAGAACACCAAGACTGTTGACGTAGCTCAGAAGCTTTTCGACGAGATCGCTCCCAAGTACGCAGATCGCAAGGGCGGCTACACACGTATCGTTAAGATCGGTGAGCGCAAGGGCGATGCAGCTATGGAAGTACTTCTTGAGTTAGTATAATAACTTAGAATCACAGATCGGGTAGGAGAGATCCTACTCGATTTTTTTATGCTTTTCTTGTATTGAATGGGTGGATATGGTAAAATAAAGATTAATGTGGATAAATAGATACATTTTTGAAAGACAGGTTTTTTAGATGATAAAAGCAAGCAAACTTGCATATGAATACATTAGGCGAGATGAAGAGGGAAATGTCGAAGGTGTGGTAAGAGCCATCGACGGTATCGATCTTGACATAAAAAGGGGCGATTTCGTAGCAATACTTGGGCACAACGGCTCAGGTAAATCCACTGTGGCAAAGGAGATAAATGCTATTTTGGAACCTACGGAAGGTGTTCTTTTTGTTAACGGTTTTGACACGTCCAAGGAAGAGGATGTTTGGAACATACGCCAGAGTGCAGGGATGGTTTTCCAGAATCCCGACAACCAGCTGGTGGCATCGGTGGTGGAGGAAGACGTGGCTTTCGGGCCTGAAAATCTGGGAGTTCCCACCAATGACATTATCAATCGAGTTGCTTACGCACTTGAGAAGGTGGGGATGACCGCTTACAGGACTTCTTCTCCTAATCATCTTTCCGGAGGGCAGAAGCAGAGAGTTGCGATCGCGGGCATACTTGCAATGAAACCCAAGTGCATAGTGCTTGATGAGCCTACTGCCATGCTGGACCCCAATGGAAGAAAAGAAGTTATCGCAACCATCCATGAGCTGAACAAAGAGGAAGGGATCACCATTCTTTTGATCACTCATTACATGGACGAAGTGGTGGATTGCGATAAGGTTATTGTTATGGACAACGGCAAGGTGGTTATGCAGGGAACACCGAGAGAGATCTTCTCCCAGCCTGAAGAGATCAAAAAACACAAGCTGGATCTGCCCCAGGTTACTGAGCTTGCCTGCGAACTCAGGAAAGATGGTTTCAAAATGCCTGAGGGAGTCTTGACGGTGGATGAATTTGTGGAAGCTTTTGTTTCCGAATACGGTAAGAAATGAGGATAGACTTTGCTTTATTTAGATAAGGTAAATTACATATATCAAAAGGGCACGGCTATGGAGATGCCCGCTTTGCATGATGTCACGCTTGAGATTGGAGACGGTGAGTTCATAGGGATCATCGGTCACACAGGATCGGGAAAATCAACGCTGATCCAGCATCTGAACGGCCTTGTGCGTCCAACCGGCGGAAACATCTATTACAACGGCCGTGACATCTGGGACGAAGATTTCTCCAGAAAGGAACTGAGGACCAAGGTTGGTCTTGTTTTTCAGTATCCCGAGTATCAGTTGTTTGAAACTACAGTAGAAAAGGATGTGGAGTTCGGCCCTTCAAATATGAAGCTGCCCAAGCTGGAAATCCAGCTCAGAGCTTTTGAAGCGTTGAAAACTGTTGGCATCGGAGAAGATCTTTATGATGTTTCTCCTTTCGATCTGTCCGGAGGGCAGAAGAGAAGAGTTGCGATCGCAGGAGTTCTTGCAATGAAGCCTGAAGTGATCGTCCTTGACGAGCCCACGGCAGGACTGGATCCCAGCGGACGCGATGAGATCCTGGAAGCTATCGACAGGATCCGCAAAGAAAGAAAGATCACCGTTGTTTTGGTTTCCCATTCAATGGAGGATGTGGCGCGTTACGTTGACCGCCTGATCGTTATGGATCACGGTTCGGTCAAATTCAACGGCCCTACAAGGGAAGTTTTCCAAAACTACGAAGAGCTGGAAAAGATCGGCCTTGCAGCACCTCAGGTCACTTACCTCACAGCGGCACTCATTAAAAAGGGCGTTCCGTTACCGGGCATCGCCACCACGGTTGAAGAAGCAAGAGAAATGCTGAGAGCCGTTACAGGAGTTAAATAAATGTTACGAGATATTACCTTGGGACAATACTATCCCGCAAATTCGGTCATTCACAGACTTGACCCCAGAGTGAAGCTGACAGCGACGCTTCTTTTCATCGTATCCATGTTCCTTTTTCACACCTTTGTGGGATACGCTATAGCAGGCATATGCCTGGCGGCTGTCATCATCGTATCGAAAGTACCTTTCAAGTTCATGATGAAGGGACTCAAAACGATCTGGTTTTTGTTAATTTTTACAATGGTATTCAATATATTTTTGACGAGCGGAACCGTTATATTTGAATGGAAATTCATAAAGATCACGGAGGAAGGACTTTCAAATGCGGCATTTATGGGCTTCAGACTTTTCTTCCTCATCATCGGTTCATCGCTCATGACATTGACCACGACGCCGAATCAACTGACTTCGGGCATGGAAACCGGGCTCAGATGGATGAAGAAGATCCATGTGCCGGTGCACGAGATCGCCATGATGATGTCCATCGCACTGCGTTTTATTCCTATCCTCATGGAAGAGACTGACAGGATCATGAAAGCACAGCAGGCCAGAGGAGCGGATTTTGAGGAAGGCAAGTTTAAGGACAGGATCAAGGCGCTTGTACCTGTTTTTGTACCTCTCTTTGTTTCGGCTTTCAGAAGAGCAAACGAACTGGCGATGGCCATGGAGGCAAGGTGTTACAGGGGCGATGACGGAAGAACGTCTATGAAGCCTCTGAAGTACAAAAAGAGAGACGGTATCAGCTACCTCATTCTGGCAGCATACATTGCCCTGATCATCGTAACGGATAAGGCGGTATTGGCATTATTATGAAAAGAGTAATGTTGGAAGTTGCATATGACGGAACGAAGTACTGCGGATGGCAGGTTCAACAGAACGGCGTGACTGTGGCGGGTGTGATCACGGAAGAGCTTAAAAGGCTGCTTAACGAGGACATACTTTTGATAGGAGCCAGCAGAACGGATGCAGGCGTGCATGCCATGGGAAATGTCTGCGTGTTCGATACCGAATCGCGGATACCGGCGGAGAAGTTTTGCTATGCACTCAATCACTCATTACCGGAAGATATTGTGGTCCAAAGGTCTTGCGAAGTACCGCTGAGTTTTCATCCCAGAAAGGTAAAATGCAGAAAAACCTACGAATATAAGATCTGGAATGCTGATTTTATTCAGCCGTTCAACAGAAAATACACGTACTTTGTATACAAAAAACTTGATGTGGACAAGATGAAGGAAGCGGCCGCTCAATTCATAGGAACTCATGATTTTACAGCTTTTTGTTCAATACATACGGTGGTTCCGGATCATGTAAGAACCATTTATGAAGCGGAAGTGACTAAGGAAGACAACCTTATTACTTTTCGCATCACCGGAAACGGATTCCTCTACAACATGGTGAGGATCATTGCCGGGACGCTTGTACAGGTTGGGCTGGGGGAAAGAAAACCGGAAAGCATAAGGGACATTCTTGAGTCGGGGGACAGAAGCAATGCAGGGCCGACGGCACCTGCACAAGGATTGACTTTGATGAGGATAGTTTACGCCGATGAAGAAAAAACACAAAACTAATTATCGAATACTTGCATTGTTGATGGCGTTTGCCCTTTTTGGCGGTTGTACGCAGGCGGGAAATGAAACACCGGGTGACAATGGCACTCCGACCGGAACCGCTTCGGTTACGCAGTCAGCTGTCAAAACACCGGAAGCTACGGCTACACCCACGCAGACGTCGACTTCTACACCTACGCCGACTTTTACACCGACACCTACAAATACTCCGACACCTGTACCTGAACTCACCATTACCATGGCGGGGGACATTCTTTTACATACAGGCGTTGAAAACGATTGTCTGCAGGCTGACGGAACCTACGATTACAGCTCGATCTTCGCCAATACTAAGGACTTTATCTCCTCATTTGATGTTGCTCTTGTAAATCAGGAGGTCATAATCGGCGGCAGCGAACTGGGGGTAAGCGGTTATCCGCGATTTAATGCCGGCTTTGAACTTGCAGATGCACTTGCAGATGCGGGCTTTGACGTTATCCTGCATGCGACCAATCACGCGCTGGACAAGGGAAAGACAGGCATATTAAACTGCCTGGAGAACTGGGAAAGATTTCCGGATATCGATGTTTTGGGCATATATTTAACGGAGCAGGACGCCGAAGATCAGATAGTTTACATTGAAAAGAACGGTATCAGGATCTCGATCCTGAACTTTACATACGGAACAAACGGGATAAGCGTTCCTTCTTCCATGCCTTGGGCAGTGGGACCTTTGCTGGTCAACACCCCGAATGCTGAAGGAAAAGAAGGGGCTGTTAAAAAGATCACGGATCTCATCGATAAGGCAGAGGCAAATTCGGACTTCACCATCGTCTGCCCTCATTGGGGATCTGAGTACTCAACGACACAGAGTGCCAACCAGAGAGAATGGAACAGGATATTCTACGATCACGGTGCAGATCTGGTTATGGGAACACATTCTCACGTGGTCCAGCCCATGGTGATCGTAAACAACGAAACAACGTTAAATGTTTTAAAATATGATTTTGACAGGGATCAGCCAAAGGAGCTGAGGTCAGATCAGATGCTGGTTTACTATTCTCTGGGAAATTTCGTAAACTGGACGGAGGAATCCGGTGAAAAGATCTTAAAACGTATGGTGGGTGGAATGCCTGAAATTACGTTGGGACTTGATGATAACGGAGAAGTGGTCATTAAGGATTTTAATGTAAGAGCTGTGGTAACACATGTTGCAACGGGAAGAAATCTGGTGTCCGTTTATAAGCTTGAAGATTACAATGAAGAGATGGCAAGGGAAAACGAGATTGCAAATCGTGCGGGAACGGAGCTGACCATCGGCTATTGTAAGGAATTACTGAACAGTGTATGGGGAGACCTTTGGAGATGAGAGAAAAAGCAGTATTCAGAATAATATACGGAATACTACTGGCGGCTTTGATCCTTATGACGGATTATGCCGTTGTTTATGTACAAGAGAATATCGATGAATACGAAGCCTCTCAGCCGGATCATGTGGTAGATGAGGTGACGGAAAAGTTTGGGGCAGCCGTTAAAGAAGGAAGAGCGGCGGAAGTCTTGACTCTCCCTCAGCTGGAGGTCAGCCCCTATGAGGGTGATCTGTATGCGGATTACTACGAAAAACTCAGTTCTGTCTCCGAATGGAATTGGAAGATCCTTTCCGGAAGCTACAGTGAAACTCATCAGATCTACGGGCTTTACGGCGATGGCGAGCTTCTTGCAAAGCTCACGCTGAAATGCAATGATTCCAGAATCATAATGGAGATCCTCACAGCCAACACCTGGGAAGCCGGCGAGATCTACCCTGCTGTCACACTGACCAGATACACGGAAGTGATAGATGTGCCTGAGGGCTTTACGGCTCAGCTGGACGGTAAGCCTGTGGAAAAGGGATCAGAGGGAGTGGAATGGACCGAAAAGGACGGTCACATCATCTACACCATTGCAAACCTCTACAACCTGAAGGACGTTAAAGTTTTCGATCAATTCGGAAGAGAATGCAAGACAACGAATGACAACGGATATGTCACTGCGAATGCTACATTCTATAATCTGATCCTTCCGGAGCATTACAAAGTAACTGACGAGGGACATGAGATCAAGGGCAAAGTCGAAGAAGCAGGCATACATTACATATATGCCTCGGCCTCGGAAAAACTCACCATAGAAGACGGCTACGGGAATTCGGTCGAATTTAAAAATGGTGATAAGCCGGTTGCTATTGACGTAAGTTTTTGCGTGCCGGACAATTTCACTGTCTCCTGGGGGAAAAACAAGATCTCCGACTTTGAAACCGGGCGAAAAGCTTTGGACAAGTACAAGGATTACGTGACGTTTACAAAGATGCCGGAGCTTGTCAGATACGAGATCAAGGGGATGCTGAAGCTGCCTGAGTTGCAGATCCTCGATAATCTGGGACAGCCTGTGAAATATACTTTCACGGACAATTACTTTGAGATTCAGGAACAGACGGCGATGGAAGAGGTTCCGGAAGAAGTTTTAGCGGAAGCTGATCCCATCGAAAGTGCGAAGATGTGGTCGCTGTTCCTTTCGAATGACCTGTCGGGCTCAAGACACGGATTCGGAACTATAAAGAATTATCTGGTACCGGGGACTTACCTGTATCAAAATGCGGAAGCCTTCGGAAAAAGCATAGACATTACGTTTGCATCGTCTCATGAGGAGCCGGTCTTCGTTGCGGAGAAAGTGTCAAATTACATCAGATACGGCGAGAACCTTTTCTCCTGCGACATCTATCTTAACAAGGAAATGTATCTCACTACAAATTACGAAAAGGGTAATGTGTATGATGAGATCAACAGTACGTTCTTCTTCTGCAAATACAACGGAGAATGGAGAATAGCGGGACAGCTTGCTAAAGTGGAGGACTGATTTGGAAGAAAAACAACCGATTTCAAAAAGAATATTGGCGAACATCGGACGCTTTTTCGCGTGTATAGGAACAGTGATCGCGGGAGTGCTGGTCATTCTGCTGCTTTCAATGAATGTTATCTGTAACGGCGGATCCGATACTGCAAGAGAGATCTTTGTAAGCACCATTCTGGAAACCGGAGCGCTTAAATTTCTGGCATCCTGGTATCTGACTACGGATGAGATCAACGAGATCGTCGAGAAGAATTCAATGGGTGAGTTCAATGAAGAAGTGGACACACATCTGATAACCGTGGTTGCGGGAAACGAAGAGGTCAACAAAGGTTCCGTGAGTTCGGCGGGTGCAGGTCAGGCTACGACCATCACTTATTCGGGAGCGGGAACCGCAGAATACGAAGAAGTCGATGAAGACGGAGACGGGATCATACTCTACAAGGTTGCGGGAAGAAATTTCTTCGGAACCATGATGGTGGTGCTGGATCCTTCAAGAGTAACCTTGGAATCATATTACAATCAGTATAAAAAAGGCGCTCCGCTTGACGTTATTGTTTCGGAATACAACGGAGTAGCAGGCATAAACGGCGGTATCTACCATCAGAGTGAGGCGGGCGGACGTCCTTTCGGTGTGACGGTGAGTCACGGCGAGATCCAGACCAACAAACCCCAAGAGGATGACGGACTTGTTCTGATCGCCCTAACCTATGATAACATTCTGATCGTGGAAAACATTTCGGAACTCGATGAAGCCGGAGTGGAACAGCTGGTTAAAGAGAAAAAGATACGTGACGGTTGCTGCTTCCAGGAAGAATTTAAGGATGAAAACAACCATTTCGTTCAATTGGTCATTAACGGTAAACCGAGAGAGCTTAACGGAAATCTCGGCAGCGGATACAATCCCAGAACAGCTATTGGTCAAAGGGCCGACGGAGCATTGCTTCTGTTTGTTACTGACGGAAGAGGCGCCGCGGGGCATCTCGGAGCTTCGGCTTCCGATCTCATTGAGATCATGGCTGAGTACGGGGCCGTGAATGCGGCAAATCTTGACGGAGGTAGTTCTTCCAGCATGGTAATGAACGGAGAGTATCTGATGGACAGTGTTACTTTCAGAAAAGCAAACACGTCCTGGAATCTTCCCATTGCCTTTGTTGTAAAATAATCGAAGGTATATGACTGAAAAGAATGTGTTGAAAAGATCAATAAAGATCGCTGCGGGGCTTTTACTTCTCCTGGTTTTCCTCGGAAATGCGGGGGAAAGGGAAGCGCTGGCAGCGGAAGCTGAGGAAGCGGAAGTTGAATTTGAGCATTCCGGCGGGAAATCCTGCGCAAAACTCACGGATGGTGCCACAAACAGCTCGCTGACTTTCAGTAAGGGGCAGAGCCTTAAGATCAGCTCTGAAACCCCGCTTCAGGGCCTCTACATCAAGTGGTCCGCTACTAAGATCCCCGGCGAATGGACGCTTCTGGCGGATGGTAAGGAATTCACTTGCGGAACTCACAATTTTCTGCATGAGTACGTTCCACTGCCGAAAGGGACCCGGAACTGCACTTTGATTTTCCCCAACAAACTGGCGGGCATAGTTGAGATCGACGCTTACGGAGAAGGAGACTTGCCTGAGGATGTACAGATCTGGGAGCCTCCTTGTGAAAAGGCGGATTTCCTTGTTTTTTCCACCCATGCGGATGATGAAGTCCTCTTTTTGGGAGGAGTCTGTGTAACATATGCAGGGGAGAGAGATTTGCTGACACAGGTCGTTTACCTTTGCGATTTTACGCTGGATGATTACGGCTACATGAACACAACCAGAGAGCATGAAAAGCTGGACGGGCTGTGGACAATGGGTGTCAGGAACTATCCGGTAAACGGTTCGTTTCCCGATGTTTACAGCAATAACATAAAAAAAGCCATGACTCAGTACGATTACGACGCCGTCTTGGAATTTGTTACGGAGAACATACGCAGATTTAAGCCTCTGGTGCTGATCTCTCAGGATTTTAACGGAGAATACGGTCATGGAGCGCACATGATGCTGGCAAAGGCAGCGGCAGACGCCATGGAGATTTCGGCTGATGCGGCGATCTATCCGGAATCGGCGGAAAAATACGGCACCTGGGATGTGCCCAAGGCTTACTATCATTTGTATCAGGAAAATAAGATCCGTCTGGACTTAAGAAAACCATTGACAAAGTTTAACGGCAGAACATCGCTGGAGGTTCAGAAGGAGGCATATAAAAAGCATGTGACTCAGCAGGGCTATTGGTTCTATGTGTCCGATGTAAAAGAGAACATCGACTGCGCGGCTTTCGGGTTGTACAGAACTTTGGTGGGTGAAGACACCGGAACGGGAGATATGCTGGAAAACATTACGACTTACGAGAAAAAGCTTGAAGATGATCTGAAAAGGACAAAAGAGATAGGCGATCGAATGTATTTCAGGCATGGGATATACAGCCTGAGGGATTGTCTGAAACTATCGATGGGAATTAAATAGGATTTGAAAAAAATAATTTTGTTTAAAAACAAAATATTGCCGGGAGTGATCGCGCTCCTTGTTCTCCTTGCGTGGAACAGGGAAGCGAGGACTTTCGGCGAGGAAGTTACAGCGACTCCGGAAGTTACGGCGACTCCGGAGGCTACGGCGACGCCCGAACCCACAGCAACACCGGAGCCCACTGCAACACCGGAGCCTACAGCAACGCCGGAGCCCACTGCGACATCGGAGCCGACAGCAACGCCCGAGCCTGCAGAACTCAGCTCGGAAGCTGTTCAGCTGGAGGTGGAGTTCGAAGTGCCGGAAGGTGCGGATGACACAGGGCTTCAGGACGGGGATCGGAGAAGCATCATGTACCTGTCGGCGGGTTCAGCCTTTAAGATCAAAGCCACCAAAGAGATCAAGGGGCTTTACATTATATGGGATGTGATGACGTCTCCCGGAGAATGGACCTTAAAGTACAATGAGGAAGCTGTAAATTGCGGACAGAACGGTTTCCTTCACGAGTATGTTCCGATTTTGGGTGAAACAAATGAGTGTGAATTGTGCTTTGAAGCAACTGTGGGTGTCTGCGAAATATATGCCTACGGGGAAGGGGACATCCCTAAAGATGTTCAGGTCTGGAATCGGATAAAAAAAGATGCCGATATTATGCTATTTGTTCCCCATGCGGGCGACGAGATCATTGATTACGGCGCGGTAGCGGCTTTGTATGCGGGAGAGAGGGATCTTTTCGTACAGGTCGTTTACATGTGCGAGTACGCCACAACCGAGGAATTATTAAAAGAACATGAAAAACTTGATTCTTTATGGAATCTTGGGGTAAAATATTATCCGGTAAACGGTGATTTTAGAAATAAACGATTGACAGATTTAAAGACAGCTGATAAATTTTATGGCTACGAGAAGGTACTGAAATTTGTGACTGAGATCATCAGAAAATACAGACCGCAGGTAGTCGTTGGGCCTGATCTTAAAGGCGAGTACGGAAACGGTGCTCACATTCTCCTTTCCAATGCAGTAACGGAAAGTGTTCAGAATACGCAGGATGCCACATTTTTTGAGAGTTCTGCGGCGGAGTACGGAACCTGGGATGTTCCGAAAACGTACATTCACAAATTGAGATACAAAACCGAGGGAACAATAAACCTCGATCTGAAAAGCGGGATCGGTGAGACGATCAGTGAAGCTTTACGAAACAAGCTCACGGATTCCTGGTGCGGAACCTACATTGATTCCGCGAAATACAACCTTGATGATTCTGCCTGCTTCGGACTGTTCAGGACGACGGTGGGAACGGATGTCAAGGGAGATATGTTTGAAAATTTAGTGCCGTATGGGGTACAGGCAAGGAAAGCGGAGGAAGAAGCCGAAAGGCTGCGCCGCGAAGAATATGAGAGACAGAAAGCAGTCTGCGATAAGCAGTTGCGCGAGGCAGCGAAGTTTGGGGAAATACTTTTCGGAAAGTATATTTTCGTTGACCTAAAAGAACAGCTAAAAAAAATTAATGCAAGTGAGTGGGATTGATTTAGTAATGAAGAAAAGGCGCAAAATTGCTAAAATTTTAATATTGACAATATTGCTTGAATTTGTAACACGTTCAGGTCTGATGGCGGAGCCTGTGCAGGCGTTTGCCACATCCACGCTGACCGTAAATGAGTTTAATCCGAGCGACGGGTACTATGGAGAGCAATTCACACCCGATAAATACATTGCTCAGAGGATCGATTATGCTTTCGACCTTTACGGACCCGGAAATTACTTCAGTAAGAACGGAATGGCATGTACCTGCCATCCGAATCACCCTGAGATCAAGTGTCTTGAGAACAACCTGACAGATCCGAGATGTAACTGTTTGAGATACGTTACCATCGAAGGTGAGACAGTGGACCTTAAGGCAACACAGTGTATGGGCTACGCAATGTTCATACAACAGGTTCTCTTCGGTGTCAACAACATTGCAAATCGTAACAAGTTTAAGTACATAGCGGGACCTACCCAGAAGAATGATGAGATCACCGGAGCAGAGGTTGAGAAGTGGTTTATCGACTACGCGGACCTCATTCATCCCGGCACACACCTTCGTTGCAACTACGGTAACCACTCTGTTATCATCCTCGGTGTCGATTACGACAACGGAAAGCTTTATGTTATCGACTGCAACTGGGGAAAGAGATGCTACGTAAGTGAAGTTCAGACTCTTTCATGGAAGGGATTTGCAACAAAGTACCATACCATCAACTGGGCTTACGTTTACAAGAATTATTATGAGACATTCTACGGAGAGATCAGCAAGGCAGATCTTGCCGTACTCAGAAAGAACATTACACCCACACCTACCAGTACAAGAGCTCCCAAGCCCACTTTAACACCCAGACCCGCCAACTACACAGCAGGTTACTACAGTGTAAATGTGGATCAGGGTTCCTACCTTAACCTCAGAGCCGATACAAGTACGGACTCTGATGTTGTTTCCAAGCTGGGAGTGGGATCGCTGGTTGAGATTTCCGACTTCGTTTACAACGAAAACGGACATCACTGGGGATACATCATGGTAACCTATTCTTCCAACCAGCCCGCATCATTGACAGCAACTCCGACACCCATCATCCAGGACGGAACGAACAACGCTCAGGTCTGGGGTTGGATAGCCATGGAATACGTTACATTAAAGGCGGCTTACTCACCCACACCCACACCTACGCCTCCGCCGGCATCCGAATATGAAGTCGGAAAGTACAAGGTTTCCACCGATTACGGAAGACTGACCATCAGAGAGTCCTACACCACGAACTCCAAGATCCTCGGTATGCTTGTAAACGGAACCAAGTTGGATCTTGCAATCTTCGTACAGGGCGGAAATGACATGGACTGGGCAAGAGTGGAAGTTGAGTCGGAAACCGGTAAGAGCTACGGCTGGGTTTCAACCGAATTTTTGGAGTTGATCCCTTCACCTACGCCTACACCGACGAATACGCCGACGCCCACCAACACGCCGACCCCTACAAATACACCTACGCCTACACCGACGAATACGCCGACGCCTACAAACACTCCGACCCCTACGCCGCTTCCCAAGATCGTACAGTGGGGAAAGAACACGAAGAACGGAATCGTGTCGGTAGCCAAGAGTGATTTTGTACAGAACAACAAATGGATATTGATCGTAGCTGTTTCTGCCGTTATTTTGGAAATCCCTCTGGGAATTTTCATAAAACGTAATTACAAAAAGAAGAAAAACCGAATTCGAAGAAGACTGGGGTAAGATGAGAAACAGTTTTTTTAAAGTTTATATGGTATACACTTTACTGCTGCTCCTGGCGGGGGCAGCAGTGCTTATAGTTGGGAGAAATTTTTTGAACAACTATGAAGAGGAGCAGATCAAAATAAATGCGGAGATCGAGGCAAAGGCCACTTCCACTCCCCTGCCCACGCCCACGCCTGTCGAGGTGGTGGTGGAAAAGTACAGATACACGATAGAAGTGCCAAAAAGCATGACTGTAATGGGAAGCAATGTAACGGAGAGTGAAGCGGAAAACGACAAAAAGACTGTTGTTATAGAGACTGCAACACCCGGCTTTGAAGTGACTGTCTGTGATGAGTACGGAAACGAAGCTGTTCTCAGAGAAGGAGAAAAGCTGGAGACTAAGACTTTTGAAATGCTTCTTCTTGATCTTTTTAAGGTGGATCTCTTAAAGACGGAAAAATCTGCGGGGGACTACGTGGTCCTTGAAATGGAACACCCGGATTACAAGTGGTGCTACGAATTTGCAGACATGCCCAAAATTTTAAAGTACGAATTTAAGAATGCACTTGCAGCTCCGCAATTAAAGATCCTGGACAACCTGGATAAGGAAGTAGAAGTCGTTTGGACAGACGGACATTTTAAAGAAACGAACCCGAGAACCTTGAAACACATCCCCGAGGATGTGTTGAGCGAGGAAGAGGCCATGCAGTACGTGAAAACATGGAGCCTCTTTTTGACGGATGATCTGAACGCAACCTATACATTTAAGGATAAAAACGGAAATGTGGTACCTTACACTCCCGACATGAAAACAACGGGGCTCACATACAGCGTAAAGCATCCTTCGGATCATGGATTCAGCGTGATCAGCGAACTGCTTTTGCCGGAGACATACAGATACGAGGTCCTGAAGGCATATGCCTACGGGGCGGACATCCGTACTGTCAGCAAACACAAGCCTAACCCCGTGTTTTCGGATGAAAAGATCGACAATTTTGTAATGTACGATAAGGATGTTTTTGCGGTGGATGTGTCGTTTACAAAGGCCATAGATCTTTGGAGTGCCACCAACAGCAAGTGGTACGCCAGACGACTTGACAAAACGTCGGTCAGAGTTTACTTTGTGGCAAATCCCGACAGCTCTGCCGAAAGAAAATGGCTCATGGCTGACATGACGACGTTAACGGAAGACAGCGAAACGCAGGAAGATTATGAGTAAGTTTGATACAAAAAAAGGGAATATCGGATCGGTGGTTTTGAAGATCCTTGCATTTTTCTTTACATTCCTTTTGGTGGTGTTCCTTGTACTTTATATTTTTTGCGCAATGGCATGCAACAAGAAGCGCCCCAATGCTCAGAAGACTTTTGTGACCACGATGCTGGAAACGGGGCAGCTTAAGTTTCTGGTGAGCTGGTACCTGACTGAGGCCGAGATCAGCGAGATCGTGGCGGCGAATTCCATGGAGGACCTGAATGAGGAAGTGGATGAAAGCCTCATAAAGGTGAAGCCGCAGGAAACAGTGTACAGGGAAAAAGTGCACGAGGTCGAGGGCGGCAGCGTGACCGGCAGTAAAGAAACTGATGACAACAAAGGTAATCTTGAAACCGCAGCGGATCCCGACGGCGACGGGGTTGACGTGTTTGAAGTAACGGGACGCAGCTTTTCGGGAAAGATGATGGTGGTCTACGACCCTTCGAGACTCTCCGTGAGCGCAAAGTACCCTTGGGGAAAAACCGGCCAGACGCTGGATAAGTTCGTGAAAAATGCGGGCGCGGTGGCAGGCATCAACGGCGGACTCTACGAAGAAGCGGGCAACACGGGCGGAATGCCCTACGGAGTTGTGATCAGTAACGGTGAGATCCTGAGGAACAAGCCCAAGGAGCAAAAAGGGCTGGTTCTTGTGGGACTGACCGAAGAAGGCATTTTAATAGTTGAAAATCTTTCCGGCTTCAGCGAAACTGATGTTACGGAATTGGTTGAAAGAAAGAAGATCAGGGATGCGGTCTGCTTTCAGGAAGAAAGCAGCGACAAGAACAACCATTTTGTTCAGCTCATCATTAATGGGGAGAAGCGTGAGATGAACGGAATGGGCAGCGGACTGAATCCCAGAACAGCCATAGGACAGCGGGCAGACGGAGCGTTGCTCCTGCTTGTAACCGACGGAAGAGGCGCTTCCGGGCATATAGGGGCTTCAGCCTCTGACCTTATCGCCCTAATGGAAGAATACGGGGCTGTTAATGCGGCAAATCTTGACGGCGGAAGTTCGTCATGTATGTATTATAACGGAGAGTACCTGATGAACAGCGTAACATTTTATTATGCAAATTCATCCTGGAACATGCCTTTAGCATTGATCGTGAAGTGAGGGAACCGACATATGCCGGGCACATGAAATGAAATTTCATGTGCAGAGGTATGAAGGATCACTCTCGCAAGCACGCGCTTGCAGAGATGATCCTTCATACCTGTGTAACCTGACAGCTTGCTGTCATTACCCGGCATATGCCTGGCACACTCATCGTAATCGATCTACCCGCCCCCACAGCACGTGAAACGGAAGTTTCACGTGCCATACAGCAAGCATATGCCTGCTGTATTAACAAAATCGGAGTGAACCAAATTGTGCAACATATGAAGATATTTTACACGGAAAAGAAACCAAAGTAATTATTTGACGTGATATAGGGTAAGAGTGAGAAAAATGGAAGACGCAAAGATCGTACAGCTTTATTTCGACAGAAATGAAGCAGCGTTAAGCGAAACGCAAAGCAAATATGGTAAATACCTGCTTAAGATTGCAACGAACATTCTTTACAACAATGAGGATTCCGAGGAATGCGTGAATGACACATATCTTTCTGCTTGGAATGCTATTCCTCCGCACAAACCCGACGTGCTTTCTCTTTTTCTGGGAAAGCTCACGAGAGGGCATGCGATCGATGTTTACAGAAAGAACCATGCGGGGAAGCGAGTTCCGTCGGAGTACATTACGTCATTGGATGAGCTTGAAGAGTGCATTCCCGGAGCATCCGATGTTGAGGAAAATCTTGAAGCAAAGCGGCTTGGAGAAGTGATCAGCGGCTTTTTGAGAGAGCAGAGCGATGAGGCAAGGAATCTTTTTGTGGGACGATACTTTTATGCGGATTCTTTGAAGGATGTTGCGGCCTACTACGGAATGTCCGAATCGAAGGCTAAAATGATACTTTTCAGAACGAGACAGAAGTTAAAGGAATTTTTGGAAACGGAGGGTTTCACCGTCTAATATGAATAAAGAAAAGATTTCGGATGCATTGTCCTATTTGGATGATGATATAATTGCAGAAACCGATGCTCTGAGAAAAAAGCATACAAAGAGCAAGAGCTCAAAGATCATCGATATTACGAGAAAGCCGTGGTTTAAGACAGCAATGGCAGCGGCTGCGATCATTGTGATCCTGATCGGTGGCGGAGCGGTTGCCGGAAATATGAAGCTGGGAAAGAAGAACGAGAGCAAGGAGTTTTCTAAACAAGACATTGCTTTTTATACCACTAAGAACACTCAAGCATATGATGAATCCGACAACGCCATGAATGAAAGCAAAGTCACCCAAGGTGAAAATGGCCTTGAAAGAGCATCTACCGACAGCAATTCGGTCGGTATGCCCCAAAGCGATTCCGCGTCGGCACCTACGACGACACCGACAGCTGCGGGCGTTTTGTATGACAAGGGCTATATTGTTCCTTTCTGCAAAGCAGTTTGCAAGGGTGGCAAGGTGAGCGGAACCTTTGGATTTGATCTTGATGTCTCGGCAGATTATTATGTGGAGTTCGGCGAAGAATGGTTCCTGGAAATGTACAAGGGCGAAGAATGGACAAAGATCGAGCCCAAAGAACCTTTGAGCTGGATCGAGCCTGTTTACAGCGTCGGACAGTATATCGGAACCAACCATTTCGAAAAGGCTTTTGACCTTGATGCTTATGGTGAGCTGAAGGATGGAAAGTACAGGATTGCAAAGAATATATATGTTTTAAAAACCGTTAACGGAGAAGAAAAAGTGTATAATGACGTGATCTATTTCGACTTTGAAATAAAGTTCTAAATAGTGCATATAAATCATTATAAAAATGATTTTTAGATACCAAAAACAAGAAAAAATGAAAAATTCTCCAAAAAAATTGAGAAACACTGTTGACAGGCAGTGTTTCTTTTTATATAATTCCACCGTTCAGAAATACGAATGAAATTTGCCTTTGGGCAAGAATAATCAATTTAGGAGGAAATCTCAATGAAGACTTATGTTGCAAGCGCTGCTAACGTACAGAGAAAATGGTATGTTGTAGATGCAGAGGGACAGACACTTGGTCGTCTTGCATCAGCAGTTGCACAGATCTTAAAAGGTAAGAATAAGCCCGAGTACACACCTTTCCTTGACCTCGGTGACAACGTTATCATCATCAACGCTGCTAAGATTAAGGTTACAGGTAAGAAGCTTGATCAGAAGGTATACTTCTCTCACTCAAAGTATGCAGGCGGAACTACTGAGTTAACACTCAGAGAAATGCTCGCTAAGGACCCTTGCGAAGTAATCAGAATCGCAGTTAAGGGCATGCTTCCTCACGGACCTCTCGGAAGAGACATGATCCAGAAGTTGCATGTATACGCAGGTGCTGAGCACAACAATCAGGCTCAGAAGCCCGAAGTATTAGAGATCAAGTTTTAATGAAGGGAGGACAAGACATTGGCTAAAGCATCTAAATCAGCAAGATACTACGGAACAGGTAGAAGAAAGAGCTCTGTTGCCAGAGTATATCTCGTACCCGGCACAGGTAAAGTTACAATAAATAAGCGCGATATCGATGAGTATTTCGGTCTCGACACACTTAAGATGGTTATTCGTCAGCCTCTTGAGCTTCTTCAGATGACTGATAAGTTCGACGTTATCTGCACAGTTCGCGGTGGCGGACTTTCAGGACAGGCAGGAGCAATCCGTCACGGAATCTCCCGTGCACTCCTTAAGGCAGATGCAGATTACAGACCCGCTCTCAAGAAGGCAGGCTTCTTAACAAGAGATCCTCGTATGAAGGAAAGAAAGAAGTACGGCTTGAAGGCAGCTCGTAGAGCACCTCAGTTCTCAAAGAGATAATCAGAGAACCGAGAAAGCCCGAAAATATGGCATTCTTACCCCGAAAGGACATCCCTTTCGGGGGATTTTTTTGCCAAAAACCGCTGACATAGTTTGATATAAAAAAGCATAAAATGATGAGAAAAAAGTG
>JAILNG010000034.1 GCA_024691875.1 Lachnospiraceae bacterium
GATTTTCCCGAGCCCGTCGCGCCGCACACCGTTACAAATTCCCCGGCATTCACCGTAAACGACACGTTTTTCAGCGCCGGCTCTTTCGCTATCGCATATGTGAAATTCAGATCTTCGACCTTAAAGATTTCCATTTTTCCCTTTCCGCTGCCTCTCCGATCACCGGCAGCAAAGTGAGAACCATATAGCAGGCATATGCCCACAAGGCCCTTTTGTTCAGGAGTTCCCCGTTCAGTTCGGGGTAAAATACAAAGTTGAGACTTCCGCTCAGTTTTATCGCCACGACGGCCGATGTGAGCAGGAGCAGAACGATCAATGCCGCCAGGTCTCTTTTCTTAAAAACATATCTTGAAAAGAAAGTTCTTCGACCCGAGCCGTAGCCCCTCGCTTCCATGCTGTCCGCGGTCACTATACCGTTTTCCAGGCTCCAGCCTCCCAGCGCCACAAAGGCCTTAAGGTTACTTTTTAAGGTGTCCGGGAGATTGTCCTGCTTGTAGAGTCCCAGCGCTCTTCTTGCCGCCTTGATCTGCCGAAATTTGTCTGCAAAAAGCGGGATGTATCTGAGCGCCATGGAAAGCATCAAAGAAAACTTGGGCGAAATTTTGCCGAAAACGTAGAGCAGTTTGTCACCCGTCATAAGTGTTGAGAAGCTTCTGAACCAATAGATCACGGAAACTACCATGGTGGCGGAAGTAAAGCCGTAGGCAAGAGCTTCCGTTGTTATGGGATTATCGTTTACCACAAAGAGCACCGTGGTTCCGTTGTGATGAAAAATGGGATTTAAAAGGGCCAACAGCAGAAACAACAAAAGAAACATCCCCTTGGATCTGTCCCTCTTTCCGCGATTCAGAGTGTAAAACACCAAAAGGCTTCCGAAAAATGACACGAAAAGCAGAACGGGGTTCATGATGAACATGGCGAGCCCCGCCACAGCCAGAAAATAGACCAGTATCACTATTGGATTGTACTCTGATAATGCTGTCATGCTCCTACCAATCTTCAAATTGTTCGTTCAGATCACGTCCCAGATCGCAGGTGTAGAGCCACTCGATCACATCCCCGTCTTTCAGCACGTAATCTCCGCAGCCGTAGGACGGAGAAACTCCGTTCACATGATAGATCCAGCCGGAAAGCTCTCCGTACTGCTGTTCGTAGAGGTAATTGATCCCAGCGATATAGGTCATTCCGTGGGCTCCGGATGCAGAGCCCCTGTTTTCCATCTGAATGTTGTTTTCCTTAACCGCTTCCACGAGAATGTCGTAGACAGTGTTTCCTTCTGCGATCTTATAAGTTGTGGTATCAAGGATCACTCCGTCCTTCGGAATGTACTTATTGTCCCTGTCCTTAATCGTGTCGCATCTTATGGTCAGCGTCACAGATCCCACGGCATTTTTCTTTTCGGCAGAGCTTCGGTAGTAGTCCGCTCCCGTTTCTATCCTCGTAAATCGGAGGATCACGCAGAGCAGCGCGCACACCGCTCCGATAAAGATGAAATTCTTTTTGTTTCTTCTGCCCGTCGCAAAAAGGATCAGCGCTGCGATCAGACCGAGACCGATCACGCAGGCATATAATATCTCTTTGAGATTCAATGTTCTGCTCTCAGACGTGGCGTCATTATTCATGCAGCCACTGTCTTTGCTGTCGCCTTTATTGCTTCCAATGTTTCCTGTTACTTCACTTTTTCCGTTTGTGCCGCTTCCTGTTCCCGCATTTTCCGTTTCCGTGCTTTCACTTGCCACACTTCCCGGCTCTTTGCTTCCGGCACTGCCGCTTTCAGCTTCCTCAAACAGGTAAACCGGGCCCTTGCCCTCATAAAAGTTCTTTAAAGAAACCAACGAAAGAAGTGCCTGGTAGCAGGCGGAATCATTGGCCGCTCCGCCGAGCACGTGAGAAAAGCTGCCGTCTTCGTTTCTGTATTTTAAAAGTCCGTCAAGGACTGTGTTTTCGTTTTTAATAAATCTCTCATCGCTTAAAGGATCAATACCCAGCGATGTGAGTGCTATGATGACCTGCGCCGCGCTTTCGGGGTTTTCCTGCCCGAAGCCCGAAAAACCGCCATCCTCAAGCTGTCTTTCGGAAAGAAGTTTAAGCGCCCCCTCGCATGCCTCTTTTGCCGCGGTGTTGTTTGCCGAAATGGGTGCCAGTGCCTGTAAAGCCATGGCAGTAACATCCACGTCGGAATTTGCCCCCATTACCGCCCAGCCTCCGTCCGGAAGCCTTAAAGAAAGCAGCTTTTCCGCAGCACTTTCTTTTGCGTAATTTTCTGTTTCACTTCCGTTGTTTAATAAATGAAGTCCGAAGATCCAGCTCATGACGCCCAGTTTCCCCGTTGCGTCACTTGCGGTCTCTTTAACAAAAGCATTTTCGCTGTCTCCGCAGGCGATCATTGCAAGAGCGATCCTTTGCTTCGTGGTGGCTCCGGACACATTGTTGCTTTTTACAAATGCATCCAGCCTGTCTTTAAAGATACTGTAATCTCCTTCAGATCCGTTCTTTATCAGGCTCAAAATGTACCACTCGGCCCCTTGTCCCGCATTTTCCGAGAGTTTTTCGATCCACTCACCCTTGCTTTTGCAGCCTGCCTCTTCTTCCTTAAAAGAAATAATGTCCTCGATATATCCCGCGACTTCATCTTTTGAGGCAGCCTTCGCCGTAAAAGGCAAAATTGCAGACACCAAAAAGATGCCTGCAATCATGCATGATAAAGTTCGTATTATTTTACTGTTCATTAGCCTTTTTGCCATAGATTACACTCACTGCAACGCCTGCTGCCGCAATTACCATAAGCACAGCAACAACTGACATGTTGTTGTCGCCGGTCTTGGGTGTGGCATCCTTTTCGGATGTTACGATGCAAACTGCGGGAACAAGAGTCTCTGTGTCGGAAACAGCACTTACAACGTGTCTTCCCGTAGCT
Source organism: Lachnospiraceae bacterium (assembly GCA_024691875.1). Lineage (GTDB taxonomy): Bacteria > Bacillota > Clostridia > Lachnospirales > Lachnospiraceae > RGIG3528. The sequence continues at coordinate 2,918 of JAILNG010000034.1, forward strand.
GAGATCTTAATCGTAACCTTACCGTTTGCGTCTGTCTTGTAGCTTGTCTTTTTGCCGTCAACCGTGATCGTTGCGTTTGCAACGGGAACGGTAACAGGTGCCCAGTTTGAATCAAAGCCTGCGCCTGAAAGGGTGAGGGTGATGTTCTTTCCTGTGTTACCTGTAACAACTTCCTGATCGAAGTAAGTGTACTTGTCGGAGAAAGCTGTTGTATCCTGATAAACAAATGCATTTACATAATCACCGTTCTTTACGGGATCTGCAAGTCCCATAGCCGATGCATTGTTAACGTAGTAGCCGTAGCTTCCGCCGTTCTCAACTCCCCAAAGCTTGGTGAGGGAAAGTCCCCACTGGCTTGTAGCAGAGCCGTAACCTGCAGCAGCGCCGCCTGTGTACTTTGCTTCATGTGCAAGATAAAGAGCATCGTTAATGGTGAGTGCTCCGTCGTTATCAATGTCCTTAACGGTTATGGGCTCCTGAGCCAGCTTTACGTCTCCGTTTGCAATCGTAACGTAAACTACAACGTCACCGGGCTTTGCGCTGATCAGCATTCCTGCTTTTGCAGAAACGGGATTTACCGCAGCAACCAAAAGAACAGTTGCAAGTAATGTCGCGAAAAACTTTTTCATGTATCTACTCTCCTTTGATTTTCTTTTCAGCCTGGGCTTGGGCCTTCTTCGCTTCGGTCCTTCGCCTTTTTGATCTGATCCTCTTTTCGATGTTCATCTGCTTCCTGTCGTCATTTCTGGGGCTCTTTAACCCCGCAGCTTCAAGAGCTCTGGGCCAGGGTCCCAAAAAAGCCTTTATGGCGCAGACTTCTTCATCGCTGAAGTCCGAACGCTTCGGCAGTCGGTCTTCACCGCTCTCCGAGAGACTGTTCTTTTTTTCGATGAGCAGCTGAATACTCATCTCTTTCGTGTACTTTCCCATAGCCCATCCTTATCTATAAAAGAAAAGCGTTTTGCTTCCTTTCGGATAACAAAACGCAACTGTTTTCACGCAAAACAATCCAAGGTCAGGTTCCTTCTTTCGAAACTGTCCTTGAAGCGATTAAACGGTTGCATTCTTCTTACCCAAAAATGTCGTTACAGTTCACACCCCCGTCCTGCATTCGCAATCCGCTTCGCTACTAATGATAACGGGGAGGACTGCCACGAAGTGGGGGAGGGCCCCCGTTATATGCTCATGTGGGCGGGGTGTTACTGCTTCGCACGATATACAAGGCGTTAAAACTCTTTGAAAGCAAGCTTTCAGAGTTTCAACACCTTGTATATCTGTGAACTGTAACAATACGTTCGCATATTCGGCAGGTATTCCGACTTATCCGTATTTTCCGGGAATGATCTGCCGGAAAAACGAAATTACGGTAATGGTGGTTGCGACGGATTTGCACCGAACTTCCCCCTGATCCGGATCTCTCCGGAACCGAAAATGTTCATATATTAAATTCAACACATAGTTTATAACACAGGACTAATCGTAAATCAAGCCAAAAATAAGGCATATGCCTTCTGCAAGCATATGCCTTCATTACTTTTTTACTGTCAGATGTTCAAAAGGTCGCTGTAGGCCTTGAGAGCGCCGTCTGTTTCATGAGCGAGCACCTTCTTTGCAAGGACCTTACCCAGCTGCACGCCTTCCTGGTCAAAGCTGTTTACGTTCCAAACGAAGCCCTGGAACATCACCTTGTTCTCGAAGTGGGCAAGGATCGCGCCGAGTGCTTCGGGAGTGAGCTTTTCGCCGATGATGATGCTTGAAGGACGATTTCCCTCGAAGTTCTTGTTGAGATCGTCGTTCTGCTTACCGCAGGCGAAAGCCATGATCTGAGCCGCAACGTTTGCGCAGAGCTTCTGCTGACTGGTGCTGCCCTGGATCACAACATCCGTTTCCATCTGGTTGTTCTTAAATGCGATGAACTGCATGGGGATCGCATTTGTGCCCTGATGAAGGAGCTGGTAGAAGGAATGCTGTCCGTTGGTTCCGGGCTCTCCGAAGATAACGGGGCCTGTAACGTAATGAAGCTTCTCGCCGAAACGGTTTACGCTCTTTCCGTTGGACTCCATGTCAAGCTGCTGAAGATGAGCGGGGAAACGGCTCATTGCCTGAGAGTAGGGAAGTACTGCTGTTGAAGGATAGCCGAGTACGTTTCTCTCGTAAACTCCGATGAGTGCGTCAAGCATAGCGGGATTCTTCATGAGATCCTTTTCCGCAGCCTTCTTGTCCTCTGCAGCAGCGCCGTTTAAGAAACGTGCAAAGATCTCGGGACCGAATGCAAGGGAAAGAACTGCTCCGCCAACTGCTGAAGTGGAGGAGTAACGTCCGCCGATGAAGTCGTCCATAAAGAATGCCGCAAGGTAATCATCACTCTTTGCAAGAGGCGATGTTTCGCTGGTTACAGCAATCATATGCTTGGAGGGATCGAGTCCTTCCTTCTTTAATGCGTCCTTTACGAAGGATTCGTTTGTAAGTGTCTCCAATGTGGTTCCGGACTTGGAAACAAGGATGAATAAAGCGTGAGCAACGTCTACGCTGTTAAGAACCGCTGCGGCGTCATCGGGATCCACGTTGGAAATGAATCTTGCTTCCATCTTGAAGCATCCGTTTTTCTTTGCCCAGTTTTCAAGAGCGAGATACATTGCTCTGGGGCCAAGGTCGCTTCCGCCGATACCGATCTGAACGGCAGTGGTGAACTTTTCACCCTTTTCGTTTACTATCTTGCCCGCATGAACGGCGTTTGCAAAATCAGCGATCCTTTCCTGCTGCTCAGTGTAGAATCTTCTCTTGTCTACACTGCCATCAAGAACGGCATTTCCCAGCTGACCTCTGGTCATGTGGTGGAGAACCATTCTCTTTTCTCCGGTGTTGATCACTTCTCCGTTGTAGAGGGCTTCAAACTTTTCAATGAGCTGAGCTTCTGCCGCCAGTTCCTTAAGGGCTGCAAGGCTCTCGTCATTTACCTGCTTAGCTGCAAAATTGTAGGAAAGGCCGTTGGACATGGGCACTGCGTACTTTGCCACACGCTTTGCACCCTCTTCTCCCGCCAAAACCTTTCTGAGGTCGGTTTCTGCGGCATTTTCCAGTTTCTTAACTGCTTTAAGTTCATCAAAATTCTTCCAATTGATCATGATGTAATCCTTTCCGATTTATTCATTTTTATATTTGTTCGAGTAAAATTTCTTCATCGGGGGTTAGTATACTCGAAAAATTACGAAATGTAAATAAAAAATGAGCGAACCCTTTTCGGGGTTCGCTCTCGTGGAAGGTAGGGTAACTATTATCCTGCAATAGCAACGTATTTCTTTTCCTTAACCTGTTTCTCGGGATCCTTCTTGGGAACCGTGAGTTTCAAGATGCCGTGTTTGAACTCGGCCTTGATGTCTTCCTCGGTGATGTTTTCACCTACGTAGAAGCTTCTGCTGCAAGAGCCGACGTAACGCTCACGTCTTATGTACTTGCCGGACTTCTTTTCCTTCTCGTCTTTATCAAGTCCCTTAACCGCACTGATGGTCATGTAACCGTCATCAAGGGTGATCTGGATCTCATTCTTTTCAAATCCGGGGAGATCCATCTCGAGCTCGAAAGAATCATCCATTTCCTTGACATCTGTTTTCATTATGTGTCCGGCATTCTTACCGTAAAGCTTCTTTTCAGTGTTTCTGAAATCCTTGTCATCCACAAAAGGGAAAAAGTCAAAGAAATCATCCAAATAGTTATCTCCAAATACTGTAGGCATAAACATAAGTCATTCCTCCTTTATTATGCGGTACCTGTTCTTCATGTACCGAAACTTTGTTTATAAGTAATTGGAACGGTGGGGAGATTTTTTATTCATCTCCTTTGTTCTGACTATGTTATACCACGATTATTAGCACTCGTCAAGAGTGAGTGCTAATAATTTTTCTAAAATAATTATAAACTGCTCAAAAGCTCCTGTTTAAGCCATTTTTCACGATTTTTCCACAACGAAAGAAGGCACCTGACCAATGGCCAAGTGCCTTCCTTCGATAATAAAAGGAAAATTCTTTAAAAAGACATACGTGTAAGCAATTTAAACTGTAAATTTGGAGATCGCATCATTCAGCTTCTCTGCATCTTCATTGAGCTCAACAGCCTTGGATGAAAGCTGGGCAATGATCTCTGCCTGCTGAGTGAGTGTAGCGGTAACTTCCTCTCCGGAAGCCGCAACCTCTTCAGATACTGTGGAGATGTTCTGTAAGGAATTACGAACACCGTCCTTCTCCTCATCAACCTTCTGGAGCATTGTGAGTGTCTCACGAAGATCCTTTACAAGAGTTTCAACACTTTCATTGATCCTTGCAAAGACTTCAACCGTCTCGTTAAGAGACTGTGCCTGCTCCATTATCATCTTTTCGGTCTTCTGAGCCGATTCTGTCGTCTTCTTCGTTGTCTCTTCGATGATCGCCGCAAAACGATTGATGTTGTTACCGGATTCCATAGACTGGTCTGCCAGCTTTCTGATCTCATCAGCAACAACCGAGAAGCCTCTGCCGGCTTCTCCGGCACGTGCCGCCTCAATGGAAGCGTTCAACGAAAGGAGATTTGTCTCTTCGGAAATGTCACTGATAACATTTACGAAGCTCTGTATTTCAAGGGAGTTTCTTTCAACTTCCTTAATGTCATTCAAAAGTTCCTGAGTGAGCTTAACCGTAGTGCTTGACTGCTTGTTCAGAGTGGACACGATGGATCTTCCTTCTTCAACAGCGCCCATAACCTCATCCGCAGCACTTCCCATGAGGGTTGTTCTGTTGGTAACTTCCGCAATGTTTTCGGAGAAGCTTCCCATCAGACGGTTACTCTTTTCTGTATTGGATGCCTGGTCCATGATTCCTTTTGCAACTTCATCCATAACCTTGGTTGTATTGTGAGCTGCCTCGCTGATGCTTACGGAATCCTGGGATACATCGTTTGAAAGACCGGAAACCTTCTTACTGAATTCTTTCATGTCTACCATGACATCGTGTATGCCCGTGATCATCGTATTAAGACTTGCGGTGAGTGTAGCAAATTCATCTCTTCTGTAAGTCTTGAAAACTCTGGTCAGATCTCCGCCGGCTGCTTTCTCAAGGCCCCTTGACATGTGTCTCATAGCCTTTGAAATACCTGTGGAAATGAAGTAACCGATACCGAGAGCGATGACAACCGCAGCAATAACCAATACAAAGGTAATGGTTCTGATGGATTTAACCTGGCTTGTTGCATTTGCTTCGGGGATCAGTGCATATAAGATCATTCCCGTTCCATCAATGGGATCGGCGATCAGCATGTACTTCTTTCCGTTGTATCTGATGTCCTCGGAATAGGTTTCCTCGAGATTTGTAAGGTTGTTGTAGAACTCATGTGAAATAACATAGCCTTCGTTTTTCTGAAGCTCTGTAACCACGTCTGTTCCACAGGCCATAGCCACTTCACGGCCGTCTCTTGAGATCAGGCCCACGTAACTGTTATCGCCAAAATTAAGATTTACAAGCATTTCCTCAACTGTGGAAAGCTTCATATCCAGAATGAGATAATTGTCACCTCTTGTCAGTCTCTGAATGTAAGTAAAAGCATACTTTGTCGTATCGGAGCTTGTAGCTTCATCAATAAATGTATGGTAACCGAACCATCCGTTTCTTGTGGCTGTGTTTTCAACGAAGTACTGACCTTCGGGACTGTTCTTAAAGCCCTCATACGAATCTCCGGCTTCAAGTTTGAAATTCAAGGATGACATGCTTGTTCCCTGATCCGGAATAACCGTGTAGGAAAACATGTGATCATTTGTGGAAAGAAGGTTAGACAGCTCCTTCTTGGCTGCCTGTAACTGAGTAGCAAAGCCGGCTGCTGTCTTGTCCTTGTAGTACATTGAATAAAAAGTAGCCGTATCGGAAGAGAGAACCAGCTCAAGTGCCTTGGTCGAAATGGAATCGCAAACCAGTTCACAGTAGTTTGCTTCAGCACAAACCGTAGACTTGGCTGTTTCTTTGTAAGTCGAAATGATGCTGTCGGAAGCGACATTGTAGGAAACTACGCCCAGGATAACGGTAAGTACCACAGGCACCATGAATGCTGTGGAGAGTGTACGTAACAGGCTTGTTCCCATACCTTTGAATTTGATATTCGGTTTTTTAGGCTTAAGATTTTTGAAGTCTATTTTTTTGAAAAGCTTCATGTGTTGGCCCCCTTTATCAGAGATTTAAAAACCATATCCTTTAAAATTTTACCATAATTCGCCGGAAAACTCTACTCATTTTATGCCTATTTATTATCACATTAACTTAGTGGCGTATCTCCTTTTTTTTCTGGTTTCAAAAAAAATATCAAAGAAAAAAGAAGCATTCATTACTGCTTCTTTTTTGTTGCCGCGAACTCAGAATAGCTCATTCCGGTATATTTCTTAAAACATTTTCCGAAGTAGGCCGTATCGGGAATCCCCACTTCATTGGAAGTGCAGAACATCTTTGTATTTTCGCCTGCCATAAGGATCGCCCTCTCCATTCTGCATTCCGTAAGATACTCAATGAAATTCTTTCCGGTTTCCTGTTTGAATCTGCGGCTCAGATAGCTGGAACTGAATCCGAACTGCTGGGCCACCGATGTCAGATTGATCTTTGAATCCTTGTAATTGTTTTCAATGTATTCTTTGATCTGATCGATGGTGCTCTTGTCCATCGCTATGTCGTCATGGGGTTCGGAAAGGCCAAGTCTCTTAACTTCCGCAAATTTTTTATCCAGTTTTTCCTTAAGTCTCGACAAGGTAGCGGTGAATTCAGACCTGACAATGGGTTTCAGCATGTACTCAAATACAGGCAGACTGACACACCTTCTGGCGTACTCGAAATCATCCATCGCAGTCATTATTATGATCGCCAGGTCGGGGTACCTCTTTGATGCCACTTCCGTAAAATCTATGCCGTTCATGAATGGCATGGAAATATCCACAATAGCGATATCCGGTTTGATGTCATCAATGATATTGATGGCTTCTATTCCACTTCCCGCTTCTCCGACGACTTCCATGTCCAAAGACCTCCAGTCGATCGAAACCTTCATCAGGTTTCTTGCGGAAATCTCGTCGTCGATGATCATAACCCTGTACATTTTTATTCTCCCTCTCCGTGTTGTTTGGTAGCGATCTTCAGTCGGATCTCCGTGTAATCTCCCTCTTCGCTGAAGATCTGTATAGCATCTTCGTCGTTACAATAGTATCTGATCCTTCTTATGGTGCCTTTGAGGCCGAATCCCGAAAGTGCATCCTGCTCATCATCCTGTGTGTCTGCGCCGTGCAGGACGCTTTCGATCTGTTCCTCACTCATTCCCACACCTGTGTCGTGAACCGTAACAAACAGGTCTTTTCCTTCCAGCTTCGCAGAGATCTTGATGAGTCCGGGCTCACCCTTAACCCTGATGCCGTGATAGATACTGTTCTCCACCAGCGGCTGCAGGATCAGTTTCGGTATCATGATCTCCAATGCTTCTTCATCTATATCATACTCATCATTGATGTTCTCGCCGTATCTTAATTTCTGTATGGAAAGATAATCTCTGATGATCTGGATCTCTCGTTTTAAAGGGATCTCTCTGTCTCCCTTGCTCAGGAAGTTTCTGTAAAAGCTTCCCAGTGTCTCAAGTGCGGAGTAAACATTGTCCGCCCCCGCTTCGCAAGCCATGTAACTGATCGTTTCAAGCGAATTATACAAAAAGTGTGGCTTGATCTGCTCCTGCAAAACTCTCATCTCGACTCTCTGAACAGCCTTTTCCTTGTCGATCAACCTGTTCAGGACCTCCTGAAGGTATTCGTTCATACTGTTGTAAGAGTCCGCCAGCTGTCCGATCTCGTTGTCCGGCATCTGCACATCTATCTTTTTCAGCCACCCCGATCTTTTCGTCTCTTCCATTGCTTCGGAAAGCTCAAAGATCGGTCTGTTGATGTCCTTTGCGATAAAGGACGCAAGCATGATGACCGAAGCCGCAAATGCAACCACAAGAAGCAAAAGTACAAGAACTATCATAATGGGGATCCTTGAGCGTGAAGGATGCACTCTGCAAAGGATGATCAAAGGCAAGCCTTCGGGCTTGTATCCCGAGATCATGTGATGCTTTTTGTCTCCGTTATTTCTGTGAACGATCTCGCCCTTAGAGTATCCTCTGTCAAAATAATCCGCCAGTTCCTCGGCTCCCGCCAGATAAGTGCCTTTTTCCGAAACTATGCAAACATCTGCATTATCAATCCCGCTCACTGCCGTCGCCAGCATCTTTGTGGAGATGTTCATGAGGAGAATTCCCGTACGCTTCTGTGAGTAAATGTCGTATACAGCTCTGGCGATAGTGACGATCTGATCTCCGCTCCTTCTGAACACCGCGTAATTACCGTTCATACGGATGATGGCTCCTCCGCGTTTCGCATAGATGTCTTCCTTCCAGACATTCAGTTCCATGGTCTCATGGTCAATGTAGTAAAGACCTTTTCCCGTAGACATGAACTCTCCGTCGTTTCTGAAAAGAAAAACGGAATCTATACTGTTGCAGACGTTCAAAACATCCATTACGCCGTAGATCGCATCGTTTCTGAGTCCGGGATCCACTTTCTCCGCTTTCATGTATGTCATTACCTGCTCATTGATCATTATGAGCCTGGAAATGTCCTTATAGTTTGCAATGTTACCGTCGATCGTCGCTGTAATACCATTGATCAGGGTTTCCGCTTCTCTTATGGTGTTTTCCTTTTTTGTGTTTACATTTATCATGATCATGGCCGCAACGAAAGAAACCGCCAGAAGGCCGAGGATCATCGCTATAATAGTCCAAAGGCGCACAGCAAGAGAATTGTGTGCGCCGGAATCAAAATACTTATTCAGATAATTCTTAATCCATTTCATAGATCTGTACCCCGATACATTCTTCTAAATCTGCATTTTAACATATCCGGGGTGATTTTTAAAGCACTAACCTTTAATGGCTCCGGCCATAAAGCTCGATTGTATTTTCTTGCTGAGGAAAACATAGACCAAAAGTGTGGGGAAGGTTGCAAGCACAAGTGCCGCTCCGATGGGACCCCAGTCTGTGGTGTGTGTTCCGAAAAGCTCGTTGATACCTGCTGGCAATGTCTTAAACTGTGTCCTGGAGTTGAAGACGTTGGCAAACATGAGTTCGTTCCAGCACTGCAGGAAGGTATAAATACCTATGGTCGAAAGTGCGGGGGTCATAAGTGGAACTATTACTTTAAAGAAAGTTCCCCAAATACCGCAGCCATCGATCTTTGCAGCCTCGTCCAATTCCTTTGGAATGTCGTCCATAAAGCCCATGCAGATCAGTATGGCCATAGCCAGAGAGAATGCTGCATAAGGAATGATGAGGGCCTGGTAGCTGTTGAGCTGATGCAGGTTTTTCAATGTCATGTAAACCGGAAGAATGGCTGAGTGGATGGGAATGGTAAGTCCCAGCATGAAGAACTTGTTCATCAGCTTTCTGCCCTTCCAGACAATTCTCGACATTGCATAAGTTGCCATGACCGCTGCGATCAATGTCAATATGATGGTAGCTGTGGAAACAATGATACTGTTGAGGAAATATATTCCCATCTTACCGCCGGTCATTGCTCTTGCGTAGTTTTCCCATATCCAGTTTCTCGGAAGTCCCGCGACGTTTTCACCGAAGATCTCTTCGTTATCCTTCAAAGAGAAGGTGAACATCCAGTAGATAGGGAAAATGTTGATCAATGTCCATATTGTAAGTAAAGTATAGATTATCGGTTTAATAATAGGATTAGTTTTCTTAACCTGATAAACACCGTTGTCGTTGCTCATACTAATCCTCCTTTCTGAAAAATGCTCCGATCAAAAGTGCAAAAGCGAAGCATAAGATGATCAGTATTACAGCAATGGTACTTCCCATACCGTAACGGTTTCTTAAGAACATTAAGCTGATCATTAAAGTACTGGGCACTTCTGTTGAATGGAAAGGTCCGCCGTTTGTGAGGACATAGATCAGGTCAAAGGATTTAAGTGATCCCGTAACTGCAAAGATCACGCTGATCTTTATAATGGGCTTAATGTGAGGAAGAACGATGTATCTGTTAACCTGTCCGTTGGAAGCTCCGTCAAGCATTGCTGCTTCACGAAGATCAATGGGAACACCTTTAACGCCTGCATACATAAGAAGCATGTGATAGCCCACGTACTGCCAAAGAATGGGAACAAAAGCCGAACCCAGGGCGATCTTTTGATTACCGAGCCACAGAACATCCTTTACATCGCCCGACCATTTAACCAAAACGTCTTCCAGTGTTTTTAAAACGATCACATTCCCTTCCGCATCAATTGTCTTTTCCAATGTAATAGCTCTCAATGCCGCATTCAAAAGACCGTAATCGGGGTTGTAGATCTTTAACCACAACTGACCGATTACAACTGTGGAGATCAGCACCGGAGCGAAGAAAACGGAAAGGAAAGTTCTCTCTCCCTTGATCCCCTTACCGAGTGCCAATGCCAACGCCAATGAAAGAGGTAACTGTATAAAAACCGATAAAACTGCCAAAAGCAGCGAATTTCTCAATGCCAATCCGAACTTAAAATCTTCACTGGTAAAAAGTTCTCTGTAATTCTCTAATCCCACAAAGGTTTTGGCGCCCATACCGTTCCAGTCAAAAAAGCTGTAGTAGGTCGACATGAAAATGGGAGCTATAAGGACACCCACAAAAAGCAGGAGTGCCGGTGCAAGAAAGGCTGCAATGTTCAAGCCCTTGATGATCTCTTTTTTTCTTTTTTTATCTGATGTGATATCTGTTCTTTGCATGTTATCATTCCTTTAAAAAACGGCCTTTCCTATATTTTGTTATAGGGAAGGCCGCCCCGTTAATTGGAGAAAAATTGAAGATGAAAATTACTTAATTTCTTTTGCAAGTCCTGCGATGAAGCCCTTGCCGTCGATCTGGCATCCGTAAACCTTCTCTACATAAGAGAGATAGATGTTAGCGGAGTCAGCGCTCTGAGCTGTATCACCGAACAGAACCATAAAGTTGGAGTTTGCTACGATGTCTGCAACGGAACGTGTAAGAGCGTTAACAGAAGATGTATCGTAGTAAGGTGTCCAAGCGGGAAGTCCGCATCCGTCAAGGTAGCCGTAATGGCAGATTTCCTTACCGAGTTCGAATGCGAATGCTGCTGCAACCTTTGCGTTCTTGCTGCTCTTAGCAACTGCAAGTGTGTCTGCGGGACCGCCGATGAGCTGTCCGAGCTGAGACTTGTCAGCGTTGATAACAGGGAACTCAGCAACCTTTACCTTCGGGAAGAACTCTGCGTTCTTTGCGAAGTCTGCGCAGTTCCATGTTCCGTTCATATAGAATGCATACTTACCCTTCATGAAGTTAGCCTTAACTTCATCGTTTGAAAGAGCCATTCCGTTGGGATCGAAGTATCCGTTTTTAACCATACCCTGGAATGTGTCAACAGCGTCTGCAACGTCCTTGTTGTTCCATGTGGACTTTCCAAGGAAGATGTCGTTCAGAACTTCTGCGCCTGCGCTCTTCTCGATAACGGACTCAAGGTACTCTGTAACGCACCATGTTTCCTTACCTGCGCATCCGAAGGGGATGTATCCCTTAGCAACAAGCTTGTCACAGCACTCGATGAACTCTTTGTAAGTTCCGGGAACTTCTGTGTAACCAACCTGCTTGAGAATATCCATGTTAGCGAAAAGTCCTACAATGTTCATTGTAAGCGGAATACCGTAATGCTTTCCGTCATATGTTGTGTTGGTGAGCATCTTCACGTCAAGTTCCTTTGACCAGTTCTTGTACTCATCGTCGAGGCAGTAAACACGTCCTGCATCTACGAAATCGCCAAGGAATGCACATGACCATGTGTAGAAGATGTCGGGCATTTCATCAGCTGCCACTGCTGCTTTGATCTTTGTCTTATATGACTGGTTCTCAAATGCCTCCCATGTAAACTCGATCTCGGGATGAGCTGCCGTAACGTCTGCTATAGCCAGTTCATAGGACTTACGGTTGGAGTCGGACTCCGTAGCGATACACCACATCTCAAGTTTTGTCTTGCCCTTGCTTCCGCCGTTTCCGCAAGCTGCTGCGGAGACGATCATAACTGCTGCAAGAGCTAATGCGATAAGTCTTCTCTTCATAATACCTCCTAAAATATGTGTTTTTTTGACCGTTTACGGCCATGTACCCTTTCTCTCTCTGAAGCGGTACCTGCTTCATTTGATTAACGGGCTGTGATTTATTTTGAGACCCCGATATCCTCACCCGGAGAATTTCTTCCCCTTCCGCTCGGGATCATAAATCCGATCTTATTTTCTTACCATGTCCCAGGGATAATCCAGACACAGTTCATCGTCTTTAAGCGTGTAAGGAATGATCGTGTTGTCAAACATGTCGTTGTAGATCAGTATAATGACGGATTCTTCCTCGTTTACCGCGTAATAACCGGGGAAATAACCATCTTCCAAAAAGGTTCCTTCTTCGGTAAACTGAAAACTCCATTTGTCACAGGTCCAACTTCCCACCAGACCTTCGGTTCCGCTTTCTCTTTTGTAATGAGTAGGCTTGTACACAAGGATGTCATTCTCATCGTCTTTGAAAACCACTTTTACGGAATCGCCTTTATCATTCTGAAGGAGCACCCCGTTTTCAGTTTCGGTACAAGTGTATTTCTTACCATCCAGCTTGGCAGTTCCTTCAGCCTTTATTTCCAGGGCCGTTTTGGAAGTGTCATGATTGTAAGCCCATTTGCCGGCATAAGCACCGACGGAAGTTCCTGCAGCAGCCGAACCGCCGCAACCGGAAAACAATATTACAGTCGCAAGAGTCAGCGCTCCGAATGCGATCATTCTTTTGTTTTTCATCAGGCTTCATCCTCCTTTGGACTTTCAGTGTCTTTATTTTCCTATAAACTTTCTCTAAAGTAAACGTAAATCTTTTACTTAAGGACGTAAATTTTTTACCAATATGCACAAAAGCTCGTCAAAAAAATCTCATTTTTTGTGCATAATGACAAGGAAATTTTTGACCTCCCCTTAGTACACATAGGTTGTTGAATATTGAATTATTTTTGTTATAATTGTTTCGGGTAGAGCTTTAACATGATGCCTTGCCCAAATAAATCAGACGGGAACAATTTTATGGAAGAAAACAGTAAAAAAGCCTGGCTCTATCTCTTACCTGCCATCCTTTTTCTCGGAATTTTTATGGTCTACCCTTTGGTGGACGTCCTTATCTACTCCTTTGAAGAGGGGTTTGATTTTGCTTCTCAAACCTACTACGGCACGGGACTCTACAATTTTTCCTATGTCCTTCACGACACCTACTTTCTTCAAGCGGTTCGTAACACATTTATCATAGTAATGATCACCGTTCCCATTTCCACTTTCCTCGCTCTCATGATCTCCCTGGGCTTAAGCCGGATCACCAAACTCAGAGAGCTCTTCCAGACAGTGTTCTTTCTTCCCTACGTAACAAACACGCTGGCCGTCGGTCTTGTCTTCATGATCCTCTTCAAAAAGACAGCCTACACGGACGGTCTCATAAATATGGTGATCAGGATCTTCGGCGCAGGTCCCATCGACTTCATCGACGGCCCCTACTGGGCAAAGATGTTTGTCATGTGCTTCTACACCATCTGGGTCGTACTTCCCTTTAAGATCCTGCTCCTGACCTCCGCCATAGCTTCCGTGGACGACATTTACTACAACGCCGCGAGAGTGGACGGAACGCCGCCTCGCAGACTCTTTTTAAAGATCACTCTCCCCATGATCAGTCCCACCGTTTTTTATCTCGTTATCACAGGCTTCATCGGGGCCTTTAAGGCATATAGTGACGAGGTAGCCATCTTCGGTACCGACCTCAATTCCGCAGGGATGAACACCATCGTCGGATACGTTTATGATATGCTTTACGGAACCGGCGGAGGCTTCCCTTCCTTCGCATCCGCAGCTGCCATCATTCTTTTTGCCATCATCATGACCATTACCTGCATAAACCTGCTGGTAAGCCGCAAACATGTACACTACTAGGAGGTAAATGCTGTGGGTAACAATTCGAATTACGCCGGTATCAAAGAAACCGAGAAAAAAAGAAAAGCCATAGCCAACGCCTTGATCTACGTGGGCCTTTCCCTTTGGGCTATAATGGTCATCTTCCCCTTTTACTGGATGATCCTGACCTCCTTTAAGAGCTATGGTGCTTACAACGCGGAATACGTTCCTAAATTCATCGCGATCCCGCCCACCCTCGGGAACTTTTCCAACGTCTTCACCGCGATCTCTTTGGGAAAGTACCTGCTGAACACTCTGTTTTTCACCGTGGTGACCACACTGCTTATGCTTGTGATCGTCGTGCTTTCGGCTTTTGCTTTTGCAAGACTTAAATTCAAAGGAAGAGATCTGCTTTTTACTCTTTTCCTTTCACTCATGATGATCCCCAACGAGCTGGTCATCATCACAAACTTTGTCACCATCACAAACCTTGGCATGCGAAACACCTTTGCGGGTCTGATCCTGCCTTCCGTTGCCTCGGTTTTCTACATCTATCTGCTCAAGGAAAACTTCGCCGCGATCCCTGACGAGCTTTACTGGGCGGCAAAGGTGGACGGCACCAAAGACATGCGCTATCTCCTTAAGGTCATGGTGCCCATGTGTCGCCCCACCATCATTACCATCATCATCTTAAAGGTTATAGAGTGCTGGAACTCCTACGTCTGGCCCCGTCTCATCACCGACGATCCCAACTACTTCCTGGTGTCCAACGGTATACAGGAACTCAGGGAAAACGGAATGGGGCGCGAAAACATCCCCGCAATGATGGCGGCGGTTGTGGTCATCTCTCTGCCTCTCATCGTGCTCTTCCTGATCTTCAGGAAAAAGATAATGGCGGGCGTTGCGAGAGGAGGTACGAAAGGATGAAGAAATTTTCTCTCAGGGCCGCTGCAACAGGCATATGCCTGGCCCTTTGTCTTACTGCGGGATGTCATGGTTCTAAGCATCAGGAAAGTTTTGTGATCCCCGAAGAGTTCGACACGTCAAAATCTTACGAGATCACGTTTTGGGCCAAGAACGACACAAACAAGCGGCAGGTGGCCATTTACAACGATGCGGTGGAATCATTTAACGAGCTCTATCCCAACATCACCGTAAACATCAGGCTTTACACCGATTACGCAGCCATTTACAATGACGTTATCACAAACATATCCACGAACACGACGCCAAACGTCTGCATCACCTATCCGGATCACATCGCAACTTATATGACCGGGCAGAACGTAATGGTGCCTTTGGACGACCTTTTCACAAACCCGAAGTACGGACTCGGCGGAAGCGAATTAAAGTTTGACTCGCCCGCACTTTCCGAAGTGGTTCCGAGTTTCCTTGACGAATGCGTCCTGAACGGAAAGCACTACGCCATCCCCTTCATGCGATCCACGGAAGCTCTTTACATCAACAAGACGTTGCTGGACAATATGGGGATCGAGATCCCCGAACAGGTCACCTGGGATTTTGTCTGGGAGACTTCGGAAAAGGCGCTGGAAAAGAACGAAGACGGTACTTACAAAGTGAACGGACAGAATGTCATGATCCCCTTCATCTACAAGTCCACGGACAACATGATGATCACCCAGCTGAAGCAGCTGGATGCAGGCTACTCGGACGATGCCGGAAGCATTCTGATCTTTAACGATACAACGACAAAACTTCTGGAAGAGATCTCGAAGCACGGCAAAAGCAAGGCTTTTTCCACCTTTAAGATCTCCAGCTACCCCGGAAACTTCTTAAATGCCAATCAGTGCATTTTTGCCATAGACTCCACAGCAGGCGCCACCTGGATGGGCTCCGCGGCTCCTCTGCACGACATCAGTGCGGATCAGATGAGGGATTTTGAAACAGAAGTTAAGATGATCCCTCAATTCAATTGGGATGCACCCAGGATGATCTCCCAAGGCCCGAGCATATGCCTGTTTAACGCGGAAGATCCCGGAGAAGTCATGGCTTCCTGGATCTTCGCGCAGTACCTGCTGACAAACGAAGTTCAGATCGCCTACTCTCAGACAGAGGGCTACGTTCCGGTGACTCTGAAGGCCCAGACCTCCGCAGAGTACCTGGACTACATCTCACGTATGGGTGAGGATGATTCAGTCCATTACGAAGTTAAGATAAAAGCAGCCAAGCTCCTTTTGGAAAATGCCGAAAACACCTTCATCACTCCCGTTTTCAACGGATCGGCTTCTCTCAGAGAAGCAGCCGGAGCCCTCATCGAAAACACGGTCAAGGGCATGAGACGTGGCGGAACCTTTGACAGCGAGTTCGTCAACAAGATGTACAGGGACGTAAATGCTCTCTATCGTCTGGATCAGATCAAGACGATCAACGGAGCGGAACCCACGGAACTGGGCGCCCTTCCCTCAACTTCCGTTTTTCTTCTCGGAGGTCTGGGAATCGCTTGGATACTGATCATCGCAGCGTTCCTGCGTCAGTTTTTCAAGAAACATAAATCCGAAGAATAAGTCCGGTCGGACATTTTATTCTTGCCATTATCCTCACCTTAGAGTATAATGTGCGCGTAAAAAAATACTGCGGACACCCTCACCGTTCGCACGTATCAACCCATTTTAGCCGTACCGTTACGGCACACATATAATTGGAGGCAACAATTATGAAGAAAACCTTATCATTGATCCTCGCTGCAGTTCTTGCACTTTCATTTGCTGCATGCGGAACAACAATTCCCGAAGACGGAATGACCTACGCTGAGTACTCTGCTGCAGCAGTTGAGAGCGAAGTAACTGTTTACACTTACTTCCAGGCAGCTCAGTCATGGTGGGAAAAGGACGGCCAGGGCGTTGCAAGCATCTACACTCAGGACAAGGACGGCGGATACTTCCTTTACGAGTGCAAAGTTTCAGAAGATGATTACAAGAAGCTGGTTCCCGGCACAATGATCCGTGTTAACGGATACAAAGCTGAGTGGGCAGGCGAGATCGAGATCTCCGATTGCTCTCTTCAGATCTATGACACAAAGAACACCTACGTTGCAAAGGCAGAAGACATCACAAGCATTTACGGAACAGATGCCCTTTTGGAGAAGCAGAACAAGTTCATCACTGTTAAGGGACTTACAGTTGAAGCTCCCGCAACATACAAGTGGGACGGTTCAGGTTCCCAGGGTGATGACCTTTATCTCAAGGTTAACTTAAACGGAACCGTTTACACAATGGTAGTTGAATCCTATCTCTGCGACAAGAACTCCGAGACCTACAAGGCAGTAGAAGCTCTCAAGGCAGGCGACAAGATCGACATCGAAGGCTTCCTGTACTGGTACAACGGAGCACAGCCCCACATCACAAAAGTTATTTCAAAGTAATAAAAACACTTACCCCGACTAAGGTCGGGGTATTTTTTTACTTGAATAGCCTCTTCCGTTGTGATACCATATTAAAGCAAAACTCAGGAAAATAAGCAGAATCTCACATAAGGGAGAAAAATATGGATGAAAAAAAGATTGCCATCCTGATCGATGGTGACAATATATCGCAGAAATATGCGACACTTATAAAAGAAGAAGCGGACAAATACGGTGACATTACCCTCTTTAAGCTCTACGGCTCCATCAGCTCACCCACCGTTAAACAGTGGATGGCCATCATGCCCAAGTACGGCATTTCACCTGCATTGCAGCTCTCCTACGCTAACAACAAGAGCATTGCGGATCAGGCACTTACGATCGACGCCATGGATATCCTCTACAGAAACATCGTAGACATCTTTTTCCTTGTTACCAGCGATTCCGATTTCACAAAGCTGGTTTACAGACTTAAGGAATCCGGAAAGATCATTATCGGAATGGGAGAATCAAAGACTCCGGAAGCTCTCGCACAGGCCTGCAACGAATTCAAGGTGCTTGACGTGCTTTTCAAGGCCGGCGCAGCCAAAACCAAGGTTCCCGAGATCCCCACTCCCGTTGTGGACGACGCAGTTACTCCCATCCCAGTGGAAGACAAGATCATCGAAATCCCCACGGAAGCAGCCATTGTGGAAAAGATCGCCTCAGTGCTTGAGGATGATTGGGAGAATCTGGCAAATGTGGGCGATGTGATCCGAAAGAGTGTTCCCGGCTTCGATGTACGAAATTACAAGTACGTAAGCTTCTCAGCTTTTGTAAAAGCTCACAAGGATGTCTTCGACGTTGATGAAAAGCTCGGTCCCGACAACATCCATAAAGTCGTAAACATCAGAAACCGCCAGGACAAGAAGAAAAACGTGAAAAACCTTCAGCTTCCCGTTGAACAGTCCAAGTCCGAGACTTCCTCAAAAAAGCAGTCCGAACAGAGCGGAAAGCAGTCAGGTAAAGGAAACAAGTCACGCTCAAAGCAGGGACAGAAATCCAAGAACAAACAGGGGCATAAAAAACAGGCATAAAATGATTAAATGCTGCAGATAAAAAGTGCGGATCTCATGCAAAAGGCATCGGGATCCGCACTTTTTTATTGCTTATTAAGTTCCTCTTCCAGCATTTCGTAAAATGCAGGA